>NZ_PJBR01000041.1:0-31983 GCF_002863625.1 Pseudoalteromonas sp. MelDa3
AGCTTTAGGCTCCTTTTTTTGGTTTTAAACTCAGCTTATAAATTTAATAAATAAGCTTCAATAAAACGGCGTTGGTTAGCGGCTTTTGGTGCTGTTTTAAATATAAGTGTATTACCATTTTTACGTAGTTTTAGCTCATTAGTAAATTTACATTCGATAGCATTGAACTGAGCTATGTCGTTTTTAAAACTTTGGTCTTTTTCGCACATGTATGCCATTTCGTTTGCAACTTGTGCACAAAATGAACCCACTGGATATTCTTTTAGGTTTTCATCATCAATGCTTTCCCAATCAACATTGGTATTTATTTTTAATCCGCATTGCTTATCTATTTCGCTATTAGCGGCAGCTATATTTTTTTGTTGATACCCTAAATGCTTTTCACGATTAAACTTCGCTAGTTTAGCTTGAGTACCTTTATTTAACTGTTGATCGTATTGCGCTTTTAAATCTTCAACAATGGCAGGGTTTGACTCTTCTTTTTTTGATAAGTAAATTCCATCACGAGTGTCTGGAATATAAAGATTGTAAGAGCAACAGCGGTAGCCTTCCTCAACACTTACTAAACTTCTTTGTGTACCATCGTAAGTATATTTGTAAGCTTTATTACTACCATGAGGTTTTAAATCGGTTAAAAATACAATCCCATCAATATCATGGTTTATGCCTGTTACTTTTACTAAAGCTTGTTTTTTATCTGTTGTTGGGGCAATAACAACATTAACGCCTTCGCCCGAACTTAGTTCTATTGGGTACTTAGCAAATTCCAAAGCAAAGCTTTTTTGACTAAGTAAAATACAGGCTATAAAGAATAGTTTTTTCATATTAAGTCCTTTTTAAGTTTTAAAGTTATACAGCAAGCTGGTTTATAACATTGATAATAATTGATTAAAAGCAATACAGGGTAGGTGAACGTGCCTATTTTTTGATTTTTAGCGTTTAAAAAACTAATTAACGTGTTTTTGGCACGAGTGAATTGTGCAGACGTACATAGTAACTAAGCACGAATTTTGGCATTATAGCGCCATTAAACTTTGCATAGCTGTAAAGTGAGCATACGATTTAAGGAAAGTATATGCATATACATATTTTGGGCATTTGTGGCACGTTTATGGGTGGTATTGCAGCCATTGCTAAATCATTAGGTCATAAAGTAACGGGTTCCGATCAAAACGTTTACCCACCAATGAGTACGCAACTTGAAGAGCTTGGCATTGAACTGACTCAAGGCTACGACGTATCTCAATTAGAGCCAAAACCAGATATGGTAGTTGTCGGTAATGCAATGAGCCGTGGTAACCCGTGTGTTGAATATGTGCTTGATAAAGGCCTGCCTTATACATCTGGCCCTGAATGGCTTAAACATAATTTATTACAAAACTCGTGGGTACTTGCTGTAGCCGGTACGCATGGTAAAACAACCACAGCAAGTATGCTTGCGTGGGTTTTAGAGTATGCAGGTTTAAAACCAGGGTTTTTAATTGGCGGCATAGTCCAAAATTTTGGTGTATCGGCAAAAGTGGGTGAAACGCCATTTTTTGTTATTGAAGCCGATGAATACGACACTGCTTTTTTTGATAAGCGCAGTAAGTTTGTCCATTACCTTCCACGTACACTTATTTTAAATAATCTTGAATTCGATCACGCTGATATTTTCGAAGATTTAAATGCAATAAAAAAACAATTTCATCACTTAATGCGTACATTACCTCAAAGCGGCAAGGTAATTTGGCCTAAGCAAGACGTAGCGCTTAATGACGTAATAGCACAAGGGCTTTGGAGCGAAAGCGAAACGCTAGGCGATGATTGGAGCTATGAATTAATAAAAGCCGATGGTAGTGAGTTTAATGTACTTTTAAATAACGAAAAGCAGGGCACTGTTTGCTGGCAAGCAATAGGCGAGCATAACGTTAAAAATGCAATTATGACTATCGCAGCAGCGCGTCATGTGGGTATAGCTGTTGATCATAGTATTGATGCCTTAGGAGAATTTATTAGCCCTAAAAGGCGTATGGAGCTAAAGGCTGATATTAATAATATTAAGGTGTATGACGATTTTGCGCATCACCCAACAGCAATTAAAACTACGCTTGCAGGACTGCGCGCAAAAGTAGGTGATGAAAAAATTATCGCTATTTTAGAGCCGCGCTCAAACACTATGAAAATGGGCGTGCACCAATATACATTATTAGATTCACTGCGTGATGCTGACGACGTACTACTTTTTGAACCAGAGAATCTAAATTGGTCGCTAAAAGAGCAAGCAGATAAAGCAGGCATGCAGTGCTTTAGCAGCACGCAAACAATTATTGATACGGTGCTTGAAAATATTGAGCCTAATCAGCATATTTTAATTATGAGCAATGGCGGTTTTAATGGCCTTCATCAACACCTTGTTGATGGTTTAGCTGATAAATACAGCGGAGAATAGTGTGCAATTTAAAGATAGAATTACGCTCGCTTTTAGCGGTGCATCAGGTGCGCCTTATGGTTTAAGGTTACTTGAAGTATTGCTTGAGCAGCAATTTCAAGTTTACGTACTTATCTCAAGTGCAGCGCGAGTGGTGCTTGATACAGAATCAAATATTAAGCTCTCTGGTAATGAAGACAAAGCCACTGAGCAGTTAAGTACGCTGTTTAATGCTAAATCTGGGCAGTTAAAAGTATACGGTAAAGATAACTGGTTTAGTCCTGTGGCTTCGGGCTCTGCGGCGCCTAAAAAAATGGTGGTATGCCCGTGTAGTGCAGGATCGGTTTCTGCAATTGCAGTAGGGGCGTCAGATAACTTATTAGAGCGCGCCGCTGATGTGGTAATTAAAGAACGCGGACAGTTAATTTTAGTGCCGCGCGAAACACCGTTTAACGAAATTCATTTAGAAAACATGCTTAAGTTATCTCGTTTAGGTGTGACCATAATGCCAGCAGCGCCTGGCTTTTATCATAAGCCACAAAGTATTGAAGACTTAGTTGATTTTATGGTGGCGAGAATTTTAGATCATTTAAATATTGAACATAACCTAACAAAACGTTGGGGGTATGGTGAGGGTAAGTAATGAATAAGCAAAATATTGCTTTAAATATAGAAGGCCTTACCAAGGTTTATAAAAATGGTGTTGAGGCTATTAAAGGCGTTGATTTACAAGTTAAAGAGGGCGACTTTTTCGCTTTACTTGGTCCAAACGGAGCAGGAAAATCAACCACAATTGGTGTTATTTCGTCACTTGTTAATAAAACAAAAGGCAAGGTAGAAGTATTCGGTTGTAATATTGATACTGATTTAGAAGCTGCAAAAGCGCATTTAGGCTTAGTGCCGCAAGAGTTTAACTTTAGTCAGTTTGAAACACTTAGCCAAATACTTGTTAACCAAGCCGGTTATTATGGTGTGCCACGTGGCGAAGCCCATAAACGTGCTGATAAGTACTTAGCGCAGCTTGGCTTACTTGAGAAAAAAGACAAACAAGCACGTACGCTTTCAGGCGGTATGAAACGCCGATTAATGATTGCGCGTGCCCTTATGCACGAACCTAAGTTGCTTATACTTGATGAGCCAACAGCGGGGGTAGATATAGAACTTCGTCGTTCAATGTGGGATTTTTTACGCCAAATAAATGAGCAAGGCGTTACTATTATTTTAACTACGCACTACCTTGAAGAAGCAGAGTTACTGTGTAAAAACATCGCCATAATCGATAATGGCCGAATTGTTGAAAACACGACCATTAAAGCATTGCTTGCAAAGCTTGATAAAGAAACCTTTATTTTAGATTTAAAAATGCCAGCAAACCCTGTCACGCTTGAAGGCTATAAATTTACCATGACGGACGATCATACTGTTGAAGTGGAAGTCGCTAAGTCTCAAGGCTTAAATGCGGTTTTTAGTGCATTAACAACTCAAGGTAATACTGTATTGAGTATGCGAAATAAAGCAAACAGATTAGAAGAGTTATTTGTAGGATTACTAGAGCAAGGGCGGGGCGAATAAATGTTTAAATATGGCGTAGCCTTAAAGAGTTTATGGATTAAAGAGTGCATTCGTTTTTTACGTATTTGGGTGCAAACTTTAGTACCGCCAGCAATTACGATGAGCTTATATTTTGTTATTTTTGGTAACTTAATTGGTTCACGCATTGGCGACATGGGCGGCTTTAGTTATATGGAGTTTATTGTACCTGGCCTTATAATGATGTCGGTCATTACTAATTCCTATTCCAACGTAGCCTCTAGTTTTTACTCAACAAAGTTTCAAAAAAGCATTGAAGAGCTTTTAGTTGCACCTGTACCTAACTACATCATTGTTCTAGGCTATATGGGTGGCGGTATGACGCGCGGTATTATGGTGGGCTTTATAGTTACCTGTGTATCGTTATTATTTGTTGATATTCAAATTCATAATATTTTTGTAATTATGGCGACGGTTATTTTAACCTCAGCTGTGTTTGCTTTAGGTGGTTTAATTAATGCAATTTACGCAAATAGTTTTGACGATATAAGCATTATCCCCACCTTCATACTAACGCCACTAACTTACTTAGGCGGTGTATTTTATTCAATTACGTTGCTGCCTGAATTTTGGCAGAATGTATCACAAATCAACCCTATAATTTATATGGTTAACGCATTTCGTTATGGCTTTTTAGGTGTATCGGATGTTGATTTGAGCGTGGCTCTTGGGGTTATTTTAGTATTTATAACAGCGTTATTTACATTAGCGCTTACATTGATCAAAAAAGGTGTGGGGCTAAGGCACTAATGAGTGATGCAAATTCACGTAGTATTGTATCTAATCAAGCGGGTATTCACGAAAAGCTTGATGAAATAGTAAATAAGCACTTAGATGCTGAATTTAAAAAGCCAATTGCAGCGCATACCCAAGCCGCATTTGACGAGGTTAATGCTAAAGTACAAGCCTTTAGTGGCCCGCTTATTTTAGACTCGTGTTGTGGCGTAGGTGAAAGCTCAGCTAACTTAGCTAAGCGCCACCCAGATGCACTTATAATTGGTATTGATAAATCGTCGCACCGATTAGATAAGCACGATGTTGAATATAAGCAAACCGACAGTGGTCAGTACATCTTAGTGCAAGCAGACTTAAATGACTTTTGGCGTTTAGCGGTTGCTGCTAATTGGCAACCTACGCACCATTATTTGTTGTATCCAAACCCGTGGCCTAAATCTAAGCATATTCGTAGACGCTGGCATGGCGCGGCTATTTTTCCATTTATCGTTAAGTTAGGTGGAAAATTAGAAGTGCGCAGCAATTGGGATATTTACGTTAAGGAGTTTGCTCGGGCGCTTGAATTAACAGGCAATCCTTGCGATGTAACGCTTTATGAGTCAGACGATGCAATTACGCCTTTTGAGCGTAAATACTGGGCCAGTGGCCAGCAAAGCCACCGACTCGTTATTAACTTACCTCGCTAAAGTAAGTTAAAGTGCTAATTCTTCTTCTATAACCGTACTAACATGTGACACTGGGTGGGCAAAGTAGTTGCCTTGCATTAGTGTCACATTCGCCTTTTTAAGTGCGGTTACTATGGTTGCATTTTCTACCGACTCTGCCATTAATTGCAAACCAAGTTGATTAGCAAAACTGGCTATATGTTCAATAAATAAATAGATATCTTTGTCATTCACTATTTGCTTTATTAGTGCGCCATCTAGCTTAATACCATCTACTTCCAGTTTGAGTACGTTTGATATATTTGAATAACCACTACCAAAGTCATCAATAATAACCTTAACGCCTTTCGTTTTAACCATTCCAATAAATGCTTTCACCTCAGAAAAGTTGGCAATAGCTTGGGTTTCTAAAAGCTCTAGTGTGATATTACCAGGATGCGGGTAGCGCTTAAGTTCGTCCGCAATAAACTCACTTAAATTAGGGTCGAGCATATCTTGTGCTGTTATATTTAAACTCCAGCAAATATCGGTTTTTCTAAAGCGACTAACACATTGTGAAAATATAGTACGGGTAAGTATTCCGTCCATTCTTGAGCGAGTAACAACATTTAAAAATGCATCAGGTTTCAACACTTCCCCTTGCGCCGTTACCATTCGAGCTAAACATTCGTATTGAACGACCTTGTTGGTATTTGTATCAATAATGGGTTGAAAGTAAGGCACTATACGGTTGTTATCAAACGCTTCACGCACCTCTTTAGCCATTTCAACATTGTATTGATATTGCGTTTTTACATCGTGTAGCGCTTTTGAGTAGTTAACTACGCTATGCCTGCCTTGTTTAGCTTGCAGCGCCGCTATATGAGCGTTTTCAAGTAGTAGCGATTTATTGCCACTGGCAATACCTGCACATAGAGTTATATAAATAAAAGGGTCAGTTAACACTGGGGTATTAAAGTTATATGTTTTTACGAGATCGGTAAATTCGTCATTGCTCATTTCTTTAGGCGCGAGTAATACTATTTTGTTGGTTGCTAGTCTGTATATATGGCAATGCGCAGAGCTTCTGAGTTTAAAGTGAATAAGTAAGTTTTTCATTACTTTATCACCCACTTCAGTGCCGTAGAAACTGTTTATATCTTCTATTTCATTAACCCAAATAACGGCTAACTGCATGTGATGAGCATTACTTTTTTTAATAAAGTACTCAAGAGCAATATGATTTGAAAAACCAGTACTTGAGTCAGTTGCTAAAGAACGTTTGAGTAAATATATATAAATAGCAGCAACGAGTATCGCAATAAAAAAGAAGAAGCTTGCCATGGCTGCAGCTTTAGATACGCTTTCTTTCAGTTTTTGATTCAAATCGTAAATAGTTATATCGGCACCAGTTAAATAGGTATTGCCGTTAATAGGGTCAACGTAAGGAATAAAAATAGTTTTAAAGTGGCCCCACTGATCGCTCGATATTTCAAATACAGGCTCGGTTGAGTAAAAAGCACTTATATTGGCATCGGTAGCTTCAGGGTAGAGATCTAAAAATTGAGTTACTTTGCCATTATTCTGATCGTCTTGCGTGTAGCTTGATGAGCTAAAAAGAACCTTTCCGTCTTTTAAAATCATTGAATACACATAAGCAATATCAAGTGCTTGAGCAAACTCAGAGAGCTGTTTACTCTTATTTTGATAGTAAGAAAAACTTATGTTGTCGCCTTGATTAACCGCACTTAAGTAATTTTCACCTAGAATATGTTTAACGCTGGTGGCGGCATTAAGTAAGCGATTATCAACCGACTGCATTATTTCAGCACGCGTGGTTTGGTAAGTGTAGTAAACATAGGTAAGCAAGCTTATTAAAAATAAGCTAAAGCCTGCCACTATCCAACTAACTTTGACTCTTCCTTCTGGCATATGTGTCCCTTTTTTGTTATCAAATTTATTATACCCAAAATAAGTAAATGCCCAATAAATAATTAGGTTTGGTAGAGTTTTAATTAAATTATCATTTTTTTGTCATCGCTTTGATTGCTTTTATAGGTTTAAACGAGACATTTTAGTTATATTGCAGTAAAGTTAGCGCAATTTTTAAAGAAACACGATTGCTCTAAATGTCCTAATAATCAGGCGTTTTTGATGGGTAAGCGCGTGTTTTAGCTACACACACTAGGTATTGAGATGGATCAAAAGCGTTGTGCCGTCGCCTCTAAAGAAAGCCTTAAGCGTATATTTACTGTACCTGAAGCGCCAGACTCAACTTTAAGCAAAATCGAGCTTGAAATTTCGAGTAATTTAGCAGGTTTTCTAAACGAAAATATAGCGGCAATTGAAAAACCATTACATGAAATCGAAAAAGACTTTCAGTCGGCAGTGATCCCAGAGGATCCAACGTTTGTATCTGCTTATGCCCAAGACATAATGGAGCAACTTGTTGCACATTCTGTGCATACAGCTGCGCCTAGCTTTATTGGTCACATGACCTCTGCCTTGCCGCATTTCTTATTACCGCTGTCAAAATTGATGGTAGGGCTAAATCAAAATCTAGTAAAAATAGAAACGTCTAAAGCGTTTACGCCTCTTGAGCGTCAAGTGCTTGGAATGATGCATCATTTAGCTTATGGACAAGAAGACTCGTTTTATTCTAAATGGATGCACAGTGCTAAAACCTCATTAGGTGCATTTTGCTCTGGTGGAACTGTTGCTAATATTACTGCGCTTTGGATTGCGCGAAACCGCTTATTAAAACCCGATGGCGATTTTAGAGGTATCGGCGCACAAGGCTTAATTGCCGGTATGCTGCATTACGGTTATAAAGGTTTAGCGGTATTAATATCAGAACGCGGACATTACTCGTTAGGCAAATCGGTTGATTTACTCGGTATTGGTCGCGATAACTTAATTGGTATTAAAACCTGCGAAAATAATAAAGTTGATGTAGGAGCTATGCGCGAAAAAGCACGTGAGCTTGAATCGCAAGGCATTAAAGTAATGGCGATTATTGGGGTAGCGGGTACAACCGAAACCGGTAATATTGACCCACTTGATGAAATGGCCGACTTAGCACAAGACATTAACTGCCATTTTCATGTAGATGCTGCATGGGGAGGAGCAACCCTTTTATCGAACACGCATCGCCCTTTACTTAAAGGGATTGAGAGAGCAGATTCAATTACCATCGATGCACATAAACAAATGTATGTACCAATGGGAGCGGGCTTAGTTTTATTTAAAGATCCCGCTGCAACTGATGCAATAGAGCATCACGCTGAGTACATATTACGTAAAGGTTCAAAAGACTTAGGTAGCCACACGCTTGAAGGCAGCCGACCTGGTATGGCAATGTTAGTACATGCTTGCTTACGTGTTATTGGTCGTAAAGGTTACGAAATGCTGATTGATCGAAGCATCAAAAAAGCACATTACTTTGCTGATTTAATTAAAGCTGATGAAGACTTTGAGCTTATTTCAGAACCTGAATTGTGCTTATTAACGTATCGTTATGTACCTAAGCAAATTAAACAAGCAATAGCCGATGCAGATGCTGCAACTCGGTTAGATATTTTTGCCTCTCTGAATCGTTTTACTGCCAGTATGCAAAAACGTCAGCGAGAGTCTGGTCGCTCATTTGTATCACGTACTCGTTTAACGCCTTCTAAATACGATAATCAACCAACGGTTGTATTTAGAGTGGTACTTGCAAACCCGCTTACTTCAGGTGCTATTTTAAAAGAGATATTAGCTGAGCAAAAAGAGTTGGCAGCAACAGATCCGGTATTCAAAAAATACTTAAGAAAGTATATGTAATCTAAATAAAAAAAAGGGTCCATAAGGACCCTTCTTAATATCAAAAGTACTTATTAATGTAAAATACGTGCTCTAATTGTACCCTCAACAGCGCTTAGTTCTTTAAGTGCTACTTCAGATTGATCTGTATCTACATCAATAACTACATAACCAATAGATGCGTCTGTTTGTAGGTATTGCGCAGCAATGTTAATACCGTGCTGTGCAAACGCTTGGTTAATTTGCGTTAGTACACCAGGGCGGTTGTGGTGCACGTGTAATAAACGGCTGCGATTAGCAAGCTCAGGCAGCGATACTTCAGGGAAGTTAACGGCAGTAATAGTTGAGCCATTATCTGAGTATTTAGCCAGTTTACCCGCTACTTCAATACCAATGTTTTCTTGTGCTTCTTGTGTAGAACCACCAATGTGCGGCGTTAAAATAACATTGTCGAATTGGCGCAGTGGCGATACAAATTCTTCATCGTTAGATTTTGGCTCAGTAGGGAACACATCGATTGCTGCACCACTTAGTTTTTTCTCTGTTAGTGCTTCTGCAAGTGCATCAATATCAACAACAGTTCCGCGTGAAGCGTTGATCAAAATAGATCCTTGCTTCATAACAGCAAGTTCTGCACTACCAATAAGATTTTTAGTTTGCGGTGTTTCTGGTACGTGTAAGCTAATAATATCAGAGCGTTGTAACAGCTGAGTTAGGTTGTGAACTTGTTTTGCATTACCGAGTGATAATTTATCTTCGATATCGTAAAACTCCACGTTCATACCGATATTTTCAGCCATAATACCTAGCTGAGTACCAATGTGACCGTAGCCAATAATACCTAATGTTTTACCACGTGCTTCAAACGAACCATTTGCTGTTTTTAACCAGCCACCACGATGAGCCGCTGCATTACGCTCTGGAATACCGCGTAATAAAAGTAGGATTTCACCAAGTACAAGTTCAGCAACTGAACGAGTATTAGAAAATGGTGCGTTAAATACAGCAATACCGCGTTCGCGTGCTGCATCTAAATCAACTTGGTTTGTACCAATACAAAAACACCCAACAGCAACTAGCTTGTCAGCTGAGTCTAATACGGCTTGGTTAATATGAGTACGAGAACGAAGTCCTACAAAGTGAACATCTTTAATGCGCTCTTTTAATTCGTCCTCAGGTAAGGATGTTTTAACGTAGTCGATATTGCTGTAACCGTTACGTTTTAGCGTTTCAACAGCGCTTTGGTGAACACCTTCAAGCAAGAGAATTTTAATTTTGTCTTTTGCTAACGATACCTTACTCATAACCTCATCCTATTTAATTTGTGGCCCATTTTTAGTACCGATAATCACTTTATCAGCACCACGCATTGCAAATAGGCCGTTGGTAACTACGCCAACAATTGAATTTATTTGTGCTTCAAGTTGTTTAGCATTGGTAATTTTTAAGTTAAATACATCTAATATAACGTTACCGTTATCGGTAACTACGCCTTGGCGATAAACAGGGTCACCACCAAGCTCTAATAATTCTCGTGCAACGTAGCTGCGCGCCATTGGAATAACTTCTACCGGAAGCGGGAAGTCGCCTAATGTTTTTACTAATTTTGTGTCATCTACAATGCACACAAATTGTTTAGCTACAGCGGCTACTATTTTTTCGCGAGTGAGGGCTGCACCGCCACCTTTAATCATTTCGTTTTGATCGTTTATTTCGTCAGCGCCGTCAACGTATACATCTAAAGCAGCAACGTTATTAAGCTCAAATACTTCAATACCTAACGCTTGTAAGCGCGCGGTTGAGGCTTCTGAGCTTGATACAGCGCCTACAATAGTGTCCTTTACTGAACCAAGGGCATCAATAAAGTGATTAACAGTAGAGCCTGTACCCACACCTACAATAGTGTTTTCTTTTACAAACTCGAGTGCTGCCCAAGCAGCTGCTTTTTTTAATTCGTCTTGTGTCATTGCTTTGTGCTCATGTATGTCAGAAATATGCGGTTAGTAATCAAATTTAATTGTTACCAACAGTATGTTTTATCTGGGGTGATAATGGTTTTAAGTGGTACATCCCACGACTCGATTGGTAGGGCCTCAACTTTTTGGCATTCATGTGCAAGGCCAATTAGTTGTGGTTTTTGCCAATTTTGTTCGTGCAAACGCGCCAATGTCCGGTCGTAAAACCCACCTCCCATTCCTAGGCGATTACCTTGTTTATCAAATGCAACTAATGGCATAAGGAGGTAATCAAGCACTGGTAATGGGCATATTTGAGAGCAGTTCAGCTTAGGCTCCAAGATACCATAGCGATTTGCTCTCATGGGTGAGTTTTTCTCATAGCGCTGAAATAGTAAATTAGCGCCATTGAATGGGTGTATTATAGGTAGGTAAACGGTATGGTTTAAACTCCATAATTCTTTAATTAACAATGAAGTGTCTAGTTCCCCATCGTTACTCAAGTAAATGGCAATATGCTTTGAATTCGTTGTTTTTTCGCTTTTTAAATGTTGAATAAAATTCATTTTTAGCGATTGCGCAGCAATTATTTGCTGATTATTTGACAAGTTTTTACGGGTGTTACGAATTTTCGCTCTTATTTTTGCGCGTTTATTGCTCATTAAATTAATTAACCATTCTTAAAAAGAGAATAAATCGGGAAAAATTAAAAAAACAGCCAGTACGACTAGCAAAATGGTGGCAGTCGCAATCAATGAATATAAAAGTAAGTTACTGCGTTTTTTAGGAGGCGCTAAATCATCATCTAGCATTAGATCGTCACCTTGCCATTCGTCAATACTTTCGTCTGGTGCTTTTAATTGAGCTTCAGGAAGGCGTTGCTCTAACTCGTCTAGCTTTTCTTCAAGGCGAATCAAGCTACTAGTGATGTAATCGAGTGCATCAAAAATACGTTCGTCACGTTGGTTGTTATTTGCAGCTGCGGGGGAGCTATTTTGAATTGCATTTGAAACAGCTTGCAGCTTACTTTTAATACCTAAGCTTGCTAGTAACTTAGCCTGTTTTAACGCTTTGTCTTTATCGCTTGGTGCAAACAGTGGCTTACCTTTAAAAAAAAGAGCTACTTTTTCATCTGACGTTTTTAATTTTGCAGCTAAATTTGTACATGCTGTTTTTATGTCAACGTTATCGGCAAGTCCTGCAAATATAACGCGAAAGTTATCGGCCATTTAACTGTCCCTAAAGCTTTTATAATGAAATGAGTATATACCTAAAGTACAAAAGAATTCGAGGTCGATTTAATAGTTATTTTGTAGACGCTCTACAAACAATATAGCGAATAAGTTTTAGATGCAAAAACGGCCCTTAAAAGGGCCGTTTTAAATTTACTACAACAATTTTGGCTTAAAGGCCAGCAGCTGCGCGAAGTGCGTCTGCTTTATCTGTACGTTCCCAAGGGAATTCGTCACGACCAAAGTGGCCGTAAGCCGCTGTAGGAAGGTAGATAGGGCGCTCTAAATCAAGCATTTGAATTAAGCCGTAAGGGCGCAGGTCAAAGTGTTCACGAATAAGTTCGATTAAACGGCTTTCTTCTAGCTTGCTTGTACCAAACGTTTCAACGCTGATAGAAGTAGGCTCTGCAACACCAATTGCGTAAGAAACTTGTAGCTCACACTTGTCAGCAAGACCAGCAGCAACAATGTTTTTAGCAACGTAACGTGCAGCGTATGCTGCTGAACGGTCAACTTTTGATGGATCTTTACCAGAGAAAGCACCACCACCGTGACGAGCCATACCACCGTATGTATCTACAATGATTTTACGACCAGTTAAACCACAGTCACCCATTGGTCCGCCAATTACAAAGCGACCTGTTGGGTTAATGAAAAACTTAGTTGCACTTGTAATAAGTTCTGCAGGAAGTACCGGCTTGATGATTGTTTCCATCACCGCTTCTACTAAATCTTTTTGCGAAATGTCTTCGCTGTGCTGAGTAGAAAGTACAACAGCATCAATACCTACTGGCTTACCGTTTTCGTATGCAAAAGTAACTTGAGATTTTGCATCTGGACGTAACCAGTTAAGCTCGCCGCTTTTACGAACCTCAGCTTGGCGCTGTACTAAACGGTGTGAGTAAGTAATTGGAGCAGGCATTAGTACTTCTGTTTCGTTACATGCGTAACCAAACATTAAGCCTTGGTCGCCAGCGCCTTGCTCTTCTGGGCTAGTACGGTCAACACCTTGGTTAATGTCAGGAGACTGTTTACCAATAGTGTTTAAAATTGCACATGAATCGGCATCAAAGCCCATGTCTGAATTTGTGTAGCCAATGTCACGAATTGTTTTACGTGTAATTTCTTCGATATCAACCCATGCGCTAGTAGTGATTTCACCACCAACCATAACCATACCGGTTTTTACGTAAGTTTCGCATGCAACACGGGCATGAGAGTCTTGCTCTAGGATAGCATCAAGTACCGCATCAGAGATTTGATCGGCGATTTTATCCGGATGACCTTCAGAAACTGATTCAGAAGTAAATAAATGTTTTGCCATTGTAATTCTGCTCACAAATATTGCGCTTCACAAACGTCGGTATTAGCGCTAAAAAATTAAGGGGCGTATTTTATCGAAAACAAAACACCTTGCATAGTGTTTTTACGCCTAGACGTCTAAATAAAATTACTAATAACTTTTTGGTCTTAAAAAATATTCATAATGCCTCACTTTTATAGGGTTTTTAATTGCACACAGCCCCCACAATAAGTAAGAATGGTCGGTATAAACGAACCCAAGTTACTTGGGTGCATAAACAAACACATAAATACCCGCGCAAATACACATAAAGGTAGGAGAATTCATGCCATCTCGCAAAGAACTTGCAAATGCTATTCGCGTCTTGTCAATGGACGCAGTACAAAAGGCCAAATCTGGTCACCCTGGAGCCCCTATGGGCATGGCTGATATCGCAGAAGTATTATGGCGCGATTATCTAAAACATAACCCAACGAATCCAGAGTGGGCTGACCGTGACAGATTTATTCTTTCAAACGGCCACGGTTCAATGCTTATCTATTCTCTATTGCACCTAAGTGGTTACGACTTACCACTGGACGAAATTAAAAACTTCCGTCAAATGCATTCTAAAACACCAGGTCACCCTGAATATGGCTATGCACCAGGAATCGAAACTACTACGGGTCCATTAGGTCAAGGGATCACAAATGCCGTAGGTATGGCAATTGCTGAAAAAGCGCTAGCTGCACAGTTTAACCGTGAAGGTCACGATATTGTTGATCACTTTACCTATGCATTTATGGGCGATGGCTGCCTTATGGAAGGTATTTCTCATGAAGCAGGTTCACTTGCAGGCACATTAGGTCTGGGTAAACTTGTTGCATTTTGGGATGACAACGGCATTTCAATCGATGGCGAAGTAGAAGGTTGGTTTACAGATGATACACCAGCTCGCTTTAAAGCATACGGTTGGCATGTAATTAGTGGTGTTGATGGCCACGACAGCGATGCTGTAAGTGCTGCAATAGCAGAAGCAAAAAGCGTTACCGATAAACCTTCACTAATTTGTTGTAAAACAATTATTGGTTACGGCTCACCTAATAAATCAGGTAGCCATGATTGTCACGGTGCTCCACTAGGTGATGACGAAATTAAAGCATCTCGCGAATTTTTAGGTTGGACTGGCGATGCGTTCGAAATTCCTGATGATATTTACGCGCAATGGGATGGCAAAGAAAAAGGCAAGCAGCTTGAATCAAGCTGGGACGAAAAATTTGCAGCATACGCAGAAGCATACCCAGAGCTTGCAACTGAATACAAACGTCGTATTAATAACGAACTGCCTGGCGATTGGGCTGCAAAATCACAAGCGTACATTGAGCAATTACAAGCAAACCCTGCAAACCCAGCGTCTCGTAAAGCATCACAAAATGCATTAAATGCGTTTGGTCCGTTATTACCAGAATTTATGGGTGGCTCAGCCGATTTAGCTGGCTCAAACTTAACTATTTGGGATGGCTCTAAAGGTTTAACACGCGATGATGCAAGCGGTAACTACATTTATTACGGTGTGCGTGAGTTTGGTATGTCGGCAATTATGAATGGTATTGCCCTTCATAAAGGCTTTATTCCTTACGGTGCTACGTTCTTAATGTTTGTTGAATATGCAAAAAATGCTGTACGTATGGCTGCATTAATGAAGCAACCAAGCATTTTTGTATACACGCACGATTCAATTGGTTTAGGTGAAGATGGTCCAACTCACCAACCAGTAGAGCAAATTGCAAGCATGCGTTTAACGCCTAACTTATACAACTGGCGTCCATGTGACCAAGTTGAGTCGGCAATTGCATGGCAACAAGCTATTGAGCGTAAAGACGGTCCTACATCGTTAATCTTTACTCGCCAAGGTCTTGAGCAACAAGCGCGTGACGCACAGCAATTAGCAGACGTTAAAAAGGGTGGTTACATCCTTAGCTGTGACGGCAACCCTGAAATTATTTTCATTGCGACGGGCTCTGAAGTGCAACTAGCACAAGATTCAGCAAGCGAACTACGCAGCCAAGGTAAAAAGGTACGTGTTGTATCTATGCCATGTACTGATGCCTTTGAAGATCAAAGCGCAGCATACAAAGAAAGCGTATTACCGGCATCTGTTTCACGCCGCGTAGCAGTAGAAGCTGGTATTGCTGACTACTGGTACAAGTACGTAGGCCTAAACGGCGCAGTAGTAGGTATGACTACCTTTGGTGAGTCAGCACCTGCAGGCGAGCTGTTTGAGCACTTTGGTTTTACAGTGGCAAACATTGTAAGCAAAGCAAACGAGCTTTTTTAATCGCTTTGATTAAATAAAGTAAGTAATTGAAAAACCCGCACATGTTGCGGGTTTTTTTATGCCCTTACATGAAGCAACTTCACCTTGATCAATGCAGCTTTCCTTGCAAGAAAGTAAGCTATCAGGCAAGGTAGTGCGATAAAATTTATAAATAAAAATCTTAAATTAATAGCAGGAGCTAAAAATGCCAAAGTTCGATAACGTGAGTGTAGTAAAAAAAGCCAATGTATATTTTGACGGAAAAGTGTCGAGCCGTACCGTTATTTTAGGTGATGGCGAAGCGAAAACGTTAGGCTTTATGCAACCAGGTGAGTTTGTTTTTGATACAAACCAAAAAGAGTGCATGGAGCTTTTAGCTGGCCAATGGGATATTTTATTACCAGGTGCAAGTGAGTGGAAAACATTTAACGCGGGTGAATCGTTTAATGTTGATGCAAATGTAAGCTTTAAAGTAAAAGTATCTGATTTTGCTGACTACTGTTGTTCGTACACAGATTAATCAGTACAGCTAGACGTCTGAAAGCCCATGCACTATGGGCTTTGCATAAACTTTGCACAACGCATGATTTAAATCACCAAAAACCGCAAATAAACCTCAAATATCTCTATTTTTTCCTTGTGTTAATCTAAATAGCCCCCAATACTATTTATGAGGTAACAAATAAAAGGATACCCTATGAAAATTAATCTTTCTGGTCACCATGTTGAAGTTACTGACTCTATTAGAGAGCACATCAACGAAAAATTTTCAAAAATCGAGAGCCATTTCCCATCGCTTATTGCACTCGAAATTATTTTGTCTAAAGAACATCATAAAATCCAAGCTGAAATTAGCACTAATTATGAAGGCACGCGCATATCGGTAAAAGGGGAAAACGAAGTTATGTACCCTGCCATTGCAAGTGCAGCTAAAAAACTCGATGCAGCACTAAAACATCGAAAAGGGCAGATAAAAGCAAACTTACACGAAAAGCCTGTTAGCACTACACCTGAAATCGCACACGAGATCATCCAAGAGATGGATCTTAAATAAAATTTAGTCACAAAGTATTGTAAAAAAGAGCCGTATGGCTCTTTTTTATTGCCTGTAATTTAGGTAAGTTATGCGTTCTTGCAGTTTATTAATTATAAAAATTAATAAAAAGAACACACAACACACATATTTTGAGAAATTAATGCACACAACAAAAGCAGTATGGAAGTCTCGACTAGGTGCGCTTGGGCCTGGAATACTCATGGCAACAGCCGCTATTGGCGGTTCTCACTTAGTTGCCTCTACGCAAGCTGGGGCAATATTTGGCTGGCAATTATTTTGGCTTATCCTCGTTGTTAATGTTTTAAAGTACCCATTTTTTCGCTTTGGTATGGAATACACACTCGCCACTAAAAATAGCCTAGTGGAGGGCTATAAAAGCAAAGGTCCGTTTTACTTCTACAGTTTTATTGGCTTAAACATTGTTGCCGCTGTTGTTAATACCGCCGGTGTATTACTACTTACCGCAAGCTTACTGCATTACGCCTTACCCGTGGTTATTGAAGTAACCTTGCTTTGTTGGATGCTGCTGGGGGTATGTTTAGTTATATTGCTACTTGGACACTTTAAAGCGCTTGATAACGTTGCCAAAGGTATTATGGGGCTGCTTACGCTCGCTACTTTGATTGCCCTTGCCATTGCATTTAGTAACGGCCCAATGGCACCTGCTGATTATGTGGGACCTTCACCGTATGAACTTGCCATGCTTAGCTTTATGGTCGCTTTAATGGGCTGGATGCCAGCCCCTATCGAAATATCTGCATTAAGTTCTTTATGGCTAAAAGAAAAACAAGCGCAACAAACAGTTTCTAAAAGCCAAGGCTTGTTCGATTTTAACGTAGGTTACTGGCTTACAGCTGGCTTAGCCTTGGTATTTTTTAGCTTAGGTGTATTAGTGCAGTACGGGCAAACCAGTAGTATAGAGCTCGGCGGCGTCGCGTTTGCCAAGCAGCTTATTGATATGTACGCATTAACAATAGGCGAGTGGGCAAGGCCGCTTGTATCAGCAATCGCCTTTTTATGTATGTTTGGCACTACACTCACCGTGCTAGATGGCTACGCCCGTACGCTTAACGAATCTCATAAACTACTTGGCTTTAAGCAATCAAAACACAGTCTAAATATTTGGTTAATACTACAAGCACTTGCCGGTATGGCCGTTATTTTATTTTTTAAATCAGCCCTTGGCCCCATGCTTACGTTTGCTATGACACTTTCATTTGTTACAACGCCTGTATTTGCATGGCTCAACTTTAGCCTTGTGCGATCAGAGCCTGCTATTAAGCATAGCGTGTTACTACGTAGTTTAACGTGGTTAGGTTTAGTGTACTTAGTTGGGTTTGCTGTCGCGTTTGTAGTGTGGAAACTAGCATTCTAAATACAGCCACTTACTTTAGGGTTTTAATTAAAGCCCTCAAGCATTAAATTTTAGGATTAAACGAGGTATAAATGAATATTAGAATAGGTGATCTTTCAAACCCACACGTTATAAAGTTACTACAAGTGCACCATAACGATATGTTAAAGCACTCACCCGTTGAGAGCGTACATGCACTTGATGTGAGTAAACTCACTCAGCCCGATATAACTTTTTATAGCTTATGGATTGATAATAATTTAGCGGGTGTTGGCGCTTAAAAAGCACTAAATGCGACCGAAGGCGAAATTAAATCAATGCGCACATCAAGCAGCTATTTACGCCAAGGCATAGCCGCTAAGTTACTCACGCATATTATTGAGCAAGCAACACTGCGTGGTTATAAAAAGTTAAGTTTAGAGACCGGCACGGCAAAGGCATTTTTGCCCGCAAAAAAGCTTTACACTCAATTTGGTTTTAAAGAGTGCGAACCATTTGGTGATTATGAGCAAGATCCTTATAGCTTATTTATGAGTAAAGTGCTTCAAAAGTGAGTAGGAGATGTTATGGAATATAAGGTTGAATATACAGCTCCAGCACTGGATGAATTTGCTAATTTACGCGCA
Organism: Pseudoalteromonas sp. MelDa3; assembly: GCF_002863625.1. NCBI lineage: Bacteria > Pseudomonadati > Pseudomonadota > Gammaproteobacteria > Alteromonadales > Pseudoalteromonadaceae > Pseudoalteromonas > Pseudoalteromonas sp. MelDa3. The sequence goes on from NZ_PJBR01000041.1 coordinate 19,004, forward strand.
CAAGCAAAGTGGCAAAACCCTGACGATAAAACATTAAAAGCAAGCATCAAAAATTCATTGTTTTGGGTTGCCGTGTACCACATCGATAAGTTGATAGGTACTGGTAGAATAATCGGTGATGGGGCAATGTATTTTTATATTCAAGATGTAATTGTTGCGCCAAGCTATCAAAAACAAGGCATAGGTCATTTAGTTATGGGCCACATTGAAAACTACCTAAGCAGCACCTGCTCTAATGGCGCGACAATAGCTTTATTAAGTGCTCACGGAAAAGAGAGTTTTTATACACAATATGGTTATGTAAAACGCGATGGCGATGCTTTAGGATTAGCAATGTGTAAGTTTATTAGCAAGTAATAACAAATATTGCTGCATGATATCAAGACTATTAAGATAGCTTTTAGAGGTATGGCGCAATGAGCAAACGTGATTTATTTTCAGAATTAACGACAGCACTTGTGGACGCTAAAGCGCATTCACAAGGAAAGCTAACGTTAGGTACTCATTTAGTAAATGATATTAACGATCTTGTTATCTCCCCTGATGAAATAGTAAATATTCGAGAAACATCCAGCTTACACCAGCAAGAACGCTCGAAAATTGGGAACAAGGACGCAGCGCACCAAATGGGCAAGCGATAACATTGTTAAAGCTTTTGCAGCGTCATCCTGAGACATTGAATCATATAGCTGAGTTGCAGAGCTTTATAAAACAACTCTAAGTAAGTGATTAAGGCTTTTCCCTGAATTACATATTTAAATTGCAAATTATTGTTTTATTCGCTAAGGAAAGTTTATGAGGGTATATAAATATCGCGGTGGGGAGTTTGAGAGGGATTTAGAGTCTCTCTCTGAAAATTACTTTTGGGCTCCTACGAGAACAAGCTTAAATGATCCATGTGAAGGTTTTTTTGAGGATCAAAATGTTAATTCTGAACTGGACACTATTTTTAAAGTCTTTGCTAGAGGAGATAGTGGCACGGCTAACGCATTAGAGAATGTCAAAATAGTATTAAAGGAGCTATTAGGCTTTGTTGACAAGTCAGGTATATATTCTCTAAGTCAAACACCTCTAGATGAGTTGTTATGGGCACATTAGGCATGTAACCATACTGGTTTTTGTGTTGAATATGATTTAGATAAATTAATGGAATACGAAAAAAATGACTATAGATACTTAGCTGTTAAATATGAAGACTCACCGCAAAAAATAAGCATTTCAGATATTGATACAAATGAACAGAATAAAATTTTACTAAAAATGCTGGGTACAAAGTCTAAAGCTTGGGGCTACGAAAAGGAAATAAGGGTAATTACATCAATTTCAGGGAAGCATAATTACGATTATCGTGCTGTAAAATCTATCTATTTTGGTTTGCGTATGTCTGATGAAGAAAAAAATGATTTAATGGAAAAGCTCAAAGGCCGAGGCATTAAATACAACCAAGTTGTATTAAAGTCTAAAAGCTATGACTTTTCGTTTGTCACTTTTAATGACCCTTATGAGAATGCAAACAAGTATAAATACTCTGTTGCTCCTATTGCTGACTATGCGATTACTCCTGAGTATGTCAATGAAAAATACAAACCTTTTATTAAGTACTTAACTAAAGCTGCAGAAATAGTCCGAAGAGAACCTGACTGTAATGAAGTTGAAATGGTTGAATTTAGTGATTCGAAAGGTGACCTAAAAAGTCCTGTGATATATGTTCAGTACAAACGAAAAGAAAACAGATACGTTAATCATTATTTATCCATTAAAGAAATAGAAGAACAATATAAAAAATTGGTTGATATAGATGAATTTTCCAATTAAAAAGTTCATTAATAAGTTGATGGATAAAAATTGGAAAGCGTTACCAAAGTCTATTCATGGCACTGAGCCGTCGTAAATCAACATTTAACTCAGCGGGTACATTCTGTTATCCATCAGCTGCTTTATAAAATCAATTGATTGATAAAGGGGTAAGTCGGGTTGTTTCTAGTTAATTCATTATTTTTGTCGGATGGCGTGGCTTTGCCACTTATCCGACCTACGTCAAAATGTAGGTTGGTTAAGCCGAAGGCGCCACCCAACAGAGTTTCAGATAAACGCCTTGAGGGTCCGCTACTGGAGCTAAACTGTCGTTAATTCGCATCTAACTCAGCTCTTTTATCGCTCTACTTATCCTATCCAAGCTCAGCGCATACATGCGGTTGTTCATTAGCTTTTTTATAAAGCCAATTGATTGATAGTGCAGCCAATGCTCGACGAGTTGTGAGTTTAGCCAATCTAGCCTAATTGTTACTCATTTGAGTAAACAACAATTTCATCAGAATTTGGTAATTTATAAAATCCAACATTTTTTGATTGCTTACCCATGAAATCAATAGCATATTTCATTTCTGCAATTGTTCTTACTGTAGAAAACTTATCTTTAAAACATGTTGAGAATTCGTATGTGAAAGATGTTGACTGATCATAACCTCCCAGCTCTAAAAGGTTATATTCAGTAAAAGGATCTGGCCCTAAAATTTGATGAGAGGTAATAAAAGGCACCCTAGAGTCTTGTGATTTCCAATCATTCAAGCATTTAGCTTCAACATTGCTTGCTAATAAATAAATGCTTTTATCCTTTTTAGAGTCACTTAGAAAGATAGTAACAAAAACCATATTTATAATAAGTGATGCAAAAAAAACTAATTTTAATATATTCCTATTACTCATTTTAACTCAGCTCTTTTATCGCTCTACTTATCCCATCTAAACTCAGCGCATACATGCGGTTGTTCATTAACTCTTTTATAAGGCCAATTGATTGATAGTACGGCCAGTGTTCAACAGGCTGTGGGTTGAGCCAGGCAACTTTATCAAAGTGGCTTGTGACACGTTGTAACCATGCACTGCCGGGCTCTTCGTTGTAGTGTTCTACCGAGCCGCCCGCATAAGCTATTTCGTAAGGGCCCATAGTGGCATCGCCAACAAATATTACTTTATAGTCGCTGGTAAATTTATTAATCAGCGTCATGGTGTCTATTACGTTTGAATGGCGGCGCGCGTTGTCTTGCCAAACGTGTTCGTATAAACAGTTATGAAAGTAGTAAAACTCTAGGTGTTTAAACTCGCTGTGGGCGGCGCTAAATAGCTCTTCGCAGGTATGAATGTAGTCATCCATTGAGCCGCCAATATCAAACAGCATCAATACTTTTACTGCATTGTGGCGTTCGGGTGCCATTTTTACATCAAGCATGCCGCCTTGTTTTGCAGTAGCGCGAATAGTCTCGTTTAAATCCAGTGTGTCGCTTGCGCCAGTGCGGGCAAACTTACGTAACTTTTTAAGGGCGAGTTTAACTGTGCGCGAACTAATTTTTCTGTCGGTGTCGAGGTTTTTGTATTCTCGTTTATCCCACACTTTTACTGCTTGGCGGTTACGGTTGCCGTCTTGCCCTATACGCACACCTTCTGGGTTATAGCCGTATGCACCAAAAGGTGATGTACCGCCAGTACCCACCCATTTATTGCCACCAGCGTGGCGTTTTTGTTGCTCTTCTAAACGCTCTTTTAGGGTTTTCATAAGCTCATCGAGCCCGCCCATAGCTTTAAGTTGGGCTTTTTCTTCACCGCTTAGGTTTTTTTCGAATTCTTTACGTAGCCAGTCTTCAGGTAAGTTGTGCTGTTGCTTTAAGCTCTCGAGCAAATCGAGGTCAGCAATACCACTAAAATAGTCGCTAAAGGCTTTGTCGAATCGGTCAAAGTGCGTTTCGTCTTTTACCATTATGGTGCGTGCTAAATGGTAAAAGGCGTCTACGTCGGCAAATATAACGCCTTTTTTTAAGGCGTTAATTAAATCGAGTAACTCGCGCAGGCTCACCGGTAAACGGTATTTACGTAGCGTGAAAAAAAACTGTACTAACATGTTAGGGCCTGTTTATCTTTCGAGGTTAAATTTGCAGCAGTGTGTTTGGTATTTAGGCAAGGCAGAGCCTATGTAGTGTGGTTATTCCCCATAAATAGGCGATAACACAGCATAAATACCAAACACGCGCTGCCTGAAGGTTCGTCCTAGGGACGATTAACTCTTTGTTGCTCGGCTTTTACTTAGCCCACTAGGTTACAAACCTCGCGCCACGATTAAATCGTCCCTAGTTAGAACAAATTTTAATCCTGAAATGTCAACAGGCCCTAGCGACGGCTCATAAAGGCAAGTTTTTCGATTAGGCTTATATCTTGCTCATTTTTAAGTAATGCGCCAAACATGGGCATTAAGCCACCTTTTTTAGCTTTGTCGTGCAGTGTTTTAGCGTCTATGTCTTCAGCCATTAAAAGCTTTAGCCAGTCGAGTAATTCGCTGGTGGAAGGTTTCTTTTTAAGGCCGTTAGCTTCGCGCAGGTTAAAAAACACTTCGAGTGCTTGGTGTACTAAATCCTGTTTAACGTTAGGGTAGTGCACGTCAATAATTTGCTGCATTTCATCGCTGCTAGGAAAATCAATGTAATGAAAAAAGCAGCGGCGTAAAAATGCGTCCGGTAATTCTTTTTCGTTATTTGATGTGATGATCACAATAGGGCGCTCTTTTGCGACAATGCGTTCATTAGTTTCATAAACATGAAACTCCATTTTATCGAGCTCAAGTAGTAAGTCGTTTGGGAACTCTATGTCGGCTTTGTCTATTTCATCAATTAATAGTACTGGGCGTTTGCCGTTAAGCTCTGCATACGTAAATGCCTGCCAAAGCTTACCTTTAACAATGTAGTTGCCAATATTGTGTACACGCTCGTCACCTAATTGACTGTCGCGCAGGCGCGAAACCGCGTCGTACTCGTATAAGCCTTGCTGTGCTTTAGTAGTCGATTTTATATGCCACTGAATAAGCGTGGTATCTAGGCTTTTAGCCAACTCCTCAGCCAGCATAGTTTTACCTGTGCCTGGTTCGCCTTTAATTAAAAGTGGTTTTTCAAGCATAATGGCAGCATTTACAGCTTGTTTAAGCGCGCTACTCGCTATGTAATTGTCAGTTGAATTAAATTGCACGGTGTACCCTTGTCTGGTCTGAGGAGTTAGCTATTTTGTTATAATGCCATAGTTAAACGGCAGGTCCAAGGTAGGCAAAACGCTGTATGACCTCACCTTCTTTTTCAACAGTTTCTAAAAACATACTAAGTGGGCGCGCCCACATACCAAATTCACCATATAGCGCTTGATAAATCACAAGCTGCTCCTCGGTTTCGCTATGGGTGGCAACATGAACAACTTTGTATTGCGGCCCTTTGTAATGTTGGTATATGCCTGGTTTGAGTGAAAGTGGTTTTATTGCTGTAGTCATGTTTTGATCTCTTGTATAATTTGGCTTTGCACTTTTAATGTTAACTAATTTGCCAATACTATGAACTATATTTTGCTAGATGATTACAAAAAAGCATGGGTTTTTCGTCATAAAGACTTACCTGTATCAGATGAAGACGCAGTAAAAATAAAGCCTATGGGAGATGAGCGCGCAGCCGTACTTTGGACAACCATGGTAAGCCGTGAGTTTGATCACCCAGATTTTTTTGAAGACACCGATTGGTGTGGCCAAGAAAAAAGCTTTAGTCAAGAAGTAGATTGGCAAGATGCGTGGGAAAATGGTGATGCGCAACCACCAGAAGCAATCTTAACGTTTTTAGATTGGGAAGCTAACACCACTGTTTATTTTTGTATGGCACGCGATAATATTATCGAAACAACATTTGATGTATTTAAACGCAATTGGCAAAACTTTATGTTTTTAGCTGATGGCAGTTTGCTGATTGGTAAAAAGCGTAATACGGTTGTGCAATTTTTAGAATCAGGTAAAGCAAAATTAGGTGAAAAGCCAAGCGCTTAATTAGTGCGCTGCGCTTAAAAAATATTCAATACTGTGTTATAAAACATTTACCTGAATATTTTTGAGTACAGCTTTTGGTCGCTAAAAATCAGTCACTTGGTGCTCAGCAGCAAGTTGAAATTTGGCAAACTGATGCACAAAAAGTGTTGTATGCACAATTGTGTAATGCGTTTTATCAGCGTGAGGTTCAGCGATTAGTTGCAGAGCCTAATGCCGATAAACTGCGCCGTCAGTTAAAAAGCCTACCTTATTATATTGAGCGAGCTGCAACGTTAGTTGCTAATGGTGACACGCCTTTTACGCTGGACGCGCAAAATGGTACGTGGCTTGAAAAGCAAAAACTGACCCCACCCGATGTGAATGTTCAAGCTAATGAACTTTTTTATCAAACGTATGCCAAAGTGGGGCTTATAGTGCCAGTTATATTACATGGCTACGATCAGGTGCGTCTTAGAATAGACAGTATCGATCAGTTAGGCGAAAATAAGCTGCATTGTAACGAGCTTGGTTGGTTTGATTTTTTAGGAAATGGGCTAGAGCAGCAAAATGCTCAGTTAATAAAGCCAAGTAAAGTGAGTTTAACCGCTGCATGTTGCGGGCATCAGTGGCAATTTTCGAAGCGTTGTATGCCACGGGTTTTATCACTACGCGAAATGCTTTTAGCGGGTAGTATTAATTGGCGCAATTTAAAGCGCCCCTTAGCGTATTAAAGTTAAGGTATTTGGAATTTAAAATAAGGAGTGTTAAATGCGTATTTTTCAAGTTGGCTTACTGTGCTTAGCACTGTTTGTACAATACAGATTATGGTTTGGTCATAATGGTTTACAAGACTACACACGGCTAAAAGGTGCTGTAGCGTCGCATCAAGAAACCAACGAAAAGCTCATTAAACGTAATAAAGTACTTAAAGCAGATATTGAAGATTTAAAGCTTGGCCAGGAAGGCATTGAAGAGCGTGCACGCAACGAATTGGGAATGATTAAACCGGACGAAACATTTATTCGTGTTTTACCGGGCAAACAATATGACAAATAAACAGACTATTGCAGCAATTGTACCTGCTGCGGGCGTTGGCAGTAGAATGCAGCACAATGCGCCTAAGCAATATATACAATTAGCCGGTAAAACCATTTTAGAACACACCTTAGCTAAACTTTCTCAATTATCTCAATTACGCACTATTGTTGTTGCCCTTAGCGACAGCGACCCCTATTTTGACGAACTCCCACTGCTTGATAAGCGCATTGTGCGAGCCAGTGGCGGTAAAGAGCGTGCAGATTCAGTACTCAATAGCTTACTTTTTTTAGCGCCTAACCCGCCTACATGGGTGTTGGTGCACGATGCTGCGCGTCCGCTAGTTAATATTAGTGATATAGAACGTTTAATTGATGAATGTATACGCGCTGATGAAGGCGGTATTTTAGCTAGCAAAGTAAAAGACACCATAAAACGCGGCCACACTCATGCCCTACAAACTGTGCCACGAGACGATTTATGGCAAGCACTTACCCCGCAGTTTTTTAAATATGACGAGCTTAAAAATGCATTGCAAAACGCATTAGCAAACGGGGCTACTATTACCGATGAAGCCAGTGCAATTGAGTGGGCGGGTAAACCGGTTAAGCTTGTAGCAGGTCGCAGCGATAATATTAAAATAACCACGCCAGAGGATTTAGACTTGGCTGGGTTTTTATTACATAAACAACAAAACGAGAGTGCATTATGATACGAATTGGCCATGGTTTTGACGTACATAAATTTGGCGGCGAAGGCCCGTTAACTATTTGTGGTGAAAAAATTGATTATCCACAAGGCTTTTTAGCGCACTCAGATGGCGATGTCGCTATTCATGCATTATGTGATGCTATTTTAGGCTCGCTTGCAATGGGTGATATTGGTAAGCACTTTCCAGATACGGCTAGCGAGTATGAAAATATCGACAGCCGTATTTTACTTCGCCATGTGGTGAGCTTAGCTAAAGAGCAAGGTTATGTAATTGGCAATGGCGATGTGACTATTGTTGCACAAGCGCCAAAAATGCTGCCACACATTCAAGCTATGCGTGCTAATTTAGCCAGCGATTTAAATTGTGACCTTAGCCAAATTAACGTTAAAGCCACTACTACCGAAAAGCTAGGCTTTGAAGGGCGCAGGGAAGGCATTTCTAGCCATGCGGTGGTTATTATGAGTAAAGAGCTTGCGAGTACAAAAAACGCATGAGCGATTTAAATTATTTATACGGTGCACCGCTTTCTAAAGCTGATTTTAAAACCACTGCTGAAGACTTTATGGTTGATGAAGACCTAGGTATAGAATTTACCGGCAGTGGCGAACACGTGTGTTTACAGGTGGTTAAAAAAGGCGAAAATACGCAATACGTTGCAAAGCTAATTGCACAACGTGCGGGTGTTTCACCGCGAGACGTAAGTTACGCCGGCATGAAAGATCGCCACGGAGTGTGCTCACAGTGGTTTAGTGTAAAAGTACCGATTAAAAAGCCTATCGATTTTAGCGATTTAAATAGCGAGAGTATTTTTATTGTGTCGCAACAGCGCCACGACCGTAAATTACGTACGGGTTGCCACAAAGGTAATAGATTTACTATTACGCTTCGTAATGTAACCAAGCCCCTTGATATTTTATGCCGTATTAATGCAGTACGCGCAGGTGTGCCTAATTACTTTGGTGAACAACGCTTTGGGCATGGCGATCATAACTTAGTAATGGCTGAAAAAATGTTTGCAGGGGAGCGCATTCGCGATAAAAAACTGCGCGGCATTATTATTTCAGCAGCGCGTTCTCATGTGTTTAATCAAATAGTAAATTTACGTGTTAAAGAGCATGGTTTAGCTAAAACAATGCACCGTGAAGTATTTATGCTCAGCGGCAGTAATGCATTTTTTGAAGATGCAATTAACGACGAAAACATAGAACGATTAGCCACTGGCGATATTATGATGTCGGCACCTATGGTGGGGAAAAGCGAAAAAGGTTTGACCGAACAAGAAAAAATATGGCTTGAACCTTTCCAAACATGGTGCGATGGCTTAGGTGAGCTAGGCCTTAAAAATGAGCGCAGAATGCTGCGTTTAATTCCGCAAAACTTAACGGTTGAGACCATAGATGAAACCAGTTTAAAACTGAGTTTTGGTTTGCCAAAAGGGTGTTTTGCAACTGCATTATTACGTGAGCTGGTGGATTATAAAGATGCTAGCCCTCGAGAGCGTAAAGAAAAGGATAATGACATAAATGAAGATACTGTTAAGTAACGATGATGGCGTAAATGCTAAAGGCATTGCGGTTTTATATCAGGCGCTTATACAAATTGCAGATGTAACCCTTGTGGCACCTGATCGCAACTGTAGTGGCGCGAGTAATTCTTTAACACTAATGAACCCGCTACGAGCGACTACACTCGAAAATGGTTTTATGTCGGTTAATGGCACACCTACTGATTGTGTACATTTAGGTGTAAATCAGTTAGCTGATGAAAAACCAGACCTTGTTGTTGCTGGTATTAACCATGGTGCCAATTTAGGTGATGATACGCTTTACTCTGGCACTGTTGCCGCTGCAACTGAAGGTCGCCATTTAGGCTTACCTGCAATTGCAGTATCGCTTTGCTCACATAAGGGCGAGCATTTTGAAACAGCCGCTGCTGTTACCGTAAATATTATTAAAGGTTTGGCTTCGCATCCGCTTCCAAAAGATCAAATAATAAATATAAATGTGCCAGATATTCCACTAAGTGAATTAAAAGGGGTGCAAGTAACACGTTTAGGTGCTCGTCATAAAGCAGAAACCATGACCAAACAAACCGATCCTTGGGGTCGAGATATTTATTGGTATGGATCGCTGGGCATAGAAAGCGATGCAGGTGAGGGTACCGACTTTTACGCAATCAATAACGGTTATGCCTCTGTTACGCCATTAAGTGTTGATATGACAGCCAAAGACAGCCTAAAAGCAGTAGGAGACTGGTTAGCCGATTTGGAGATTAATCGTGCTCGCTAATTATACCCGCAGTGCAAAAGCGCTATCTGACTTACTAAAGCGCGAAGGCGTTGAAGATACACAAGTACTGAGTGCTATAGCTGATATTCCGCGACACATATTCGTAGACGATGTGCTAAAACACAAAGCTTATGAAAATACGGCGCTACCTATTGGGCAAGGGCAAACTATTTCCCAGCCTTATATAGTAGCGCGCATGACAGAGCTACTTCGCTTAGCTGGTGTGCGCAATAAAGTGCTGGAAATTGGTACTGGCTCTGGATATCAAACTGCAATATTAGCCAAAACGTTTACAAAGGTTTATTCGGTAGAGCGTATTAAAACGCTTCAGTGGCAGGCAAAGCGTCGATTGCAGCAACTCGATTTATATAATGTAACCATGAAGCATGGTGATGGTTGGCAAGGCTGGCAATCACAAGCACCTTTTGATGGTATTATAGTGACTGCTGCGGCCTCTAAAGTTCCGCAAGACTTACTTGCTCAGTTAGCCGATGGAGGCGTGTTATTAGCGCCCATTGGTGAGAGCGATCAAAAATTAGTAATGGTTATCCGCGAAGGCGATAATTATAAAGAGCATGTTATTGCTCCCGTTAGATTTGTGCCGTTAGTACCTGGCGATATTGAATAGGAATTCATTTTGAAGTTGTTTACCAAGTTATACGATATGGCCCTAGTGTGGGCAAAGCACCGCCATGCGGAACGTTATTTAGCTGCAATGAGCTTTGCAGAGTCAGTTTTTTTTCCAATACCGCCCGATGTAATGCTTGCACCTATGTCGCTTGCGCAACCCAAAAAAGCATGGCGTTTTGCAAGCTTTGCCACAATAGCATCGGTTGTTGGTGGAGTAGTTGGTTATTTGCTTGGTTTTTGGCTATTTGAACCCGTTGTTGAGCCATTGATTGCACAAATGCACTGGCAAGAAAAGTTTGATATCGCATTAAATTGGTTTAAAGATTACGGTGTTTGGGTTGTGTTTTTAGCTGGTTTTTCGCCTATACCATATAAAGTATTTACCATTGGCGCAGGTGTTTTACAAATGGCATTTTTGCCATTTTTACTCGCATCGGCGATTGGACGTGGTGCGCGATTCTTTTTAGTTTCAGCCTTAATGAAGTGGGGCGGGGCTAAAATGGAAGCAAAATTACGTCAATATATTGAAATACTTGGTTGGGGATTAGTGGTATTAATTGCGCTAGCGTACTTTTTATTGCGTTAAGCGTTAAAAATATCAATTGTCTAATTTGGGAGAAAAATACAATGAATAAACAGTTTTTACTGTATGTGACTATATTTGTTGGTGTTTTTCTTTCTGGTTGCTCTTCTCGCCATATTCCAGCGCCTGTTAGCAGCCTAAATAATAATGTTAATGATTTAGGTCATACCATTAACATAAATGGCGATATTTATAAGGTGCAAAAAGGTGATACGCTCTATTCGATAGCCTTTAGCGCCGGTAAAGATTTTAGATTACTTGCAAAAAACAATTCAATTCCATCACCTTACACAATTTTCCCTGGGCAAAACATCTCCTTGACCCCCAAGCCCGAAAAAACAAAAAGGGATGAAAAATATACGAATTCGAGTAAAAAGTCTATAAAAAACACACAAAAAAATAACATAATATTAAAGAAAGAGCTTGATCCTCCAAAACAACGAGAGTATGTTCAGAAACAAGCCAGTAACAAAGTTAGTAATACTAAACGTTTGTCGAGCAGTAAAGTTAAGTGGTTTTGGCCTGCAAAGGGCAAAATTACCAAACGCTTTTCTAATAAGGAAAACGGTTATAAAGGTTTACAGATTACTAATCGCAAAGGGGCTTCAGTCTTAGCTGCGGCACAAGGAACAGTGGTATACGCGGGTAACGCTCTACGAGGTTATGGTAGTTTAATCATATTGAAACATAATGATGATTACCTAAGTGCTTATGCACATAACTCGAAATTACTTGTTAAAGAAAAGCAGAAGGTTAAGGCAGGACAAAAAATAGCAGAAATTGGTAATTCAGAATCTCCGGTCACCGCGCTTCGTTTTGAAATTCGCTACCGAGGGCAAGCTGTCAATCCTGCTAAATACCTACCCTAATTTTCAGGTATTGATAATTGCTCGGGAGAAGGCTTATGGCTAGCGCAGCAAAACTTGACAAACACACTACGACTGACGAAAAATTCGATGACATCGATGCTGATGAAAGCACAACTCTACTAGAAAAAGTAGAAGACGATGAAATCTTTGCGAAAGAAGAAGTAACTAAAAATCTTGATGCAACCCAACTTTATTTAGGCGAAATTGGTTTTTCTCCTTTGCTTAGCGCAGAAGAAGAAGTGTTTTTTTCTCGCAAATCACTTCGAGGTTGTGAAGCCTCACGCAAACGTATGATTGAAAGTAACTTACGTTTAGTTGTTAAAATAGCACGCCGTTACAATAACCGTGGCCTTGCTCTACTCGATTTAATTGAAGAAGGTAACTTAGGCTTAATTCGCGCTGTTGAAAAATTTGACCCTGAACGTGGCTTTAGATTTTCTACTTACGCTACATGGTGGATACGTCAAACAATTGAACGTGCCATTATGAACCAAACGCGTACCATTCGCTTACCTATCCATGTAGTTAAAGAGCTTAATGTTTACCTGCGTACAGCACGTGAATTAACTCAAAAGCTTGACCATGAGCCAACAGCTGACGAAATTGCAGCTTGCCTAGACAGACCCGTTGAAGACGTTACTAAAATGCTACGTTTAAACGAAAGAATAGCATCGGTTGATATGCCGATTGGTGGTGAAAACGACAGTGTACTGCTTGATATCATCCCAGATGAAAAAAGTGCAGGCCCTGAAGGCGAAGTACAAAATAATGATATTAATAAGCACATTGTAGATTGGTTAGGTGAATTAAACCCTAAACAACGCGAAGTGTTAGCACGTCGATTTGGTCTACTTGGCTACGAGCCATCTACACTTGAAGATGTAGGTCGTGAAATAGGCTTAACACGTGAGCGTGTAAGACAAATTCAGGTAGAGGCATTACGTCGCTTAAAAGACATTTTGCAACAAGAAGGTTTAAGTACAGATAGCTTGTTTAATCAGTTTTCGTAACTAGTTAAATAGTATAAGAGACTATGTGTGTT
>NZ_PJBR01000060.1:0-31186 GCF_002863625.1 Pseudoalteromonas sp. MelDa3
TTCAGTGTGATACAAACAATTATTCCTATAGAACGTTTATTTATATATGTTTTAAAATAAAATTAGGTTAAAGCTGAGTTACTTGAGATAATTAATACTGACATAATTATTTAGGTTCATTATGAAACTATTAGTTCGTAACTTGTCTCGTGCTACCACTGAGCATGAGCTTCGTACTTTATTTGCAGAGCACGGTAAAGTGACTACCTGCAACTTGGTACTTGATAAAGAAACTGGCCAATCTAAAGGCTTTGCCTTTTTAGAAATGCCAAACGACATAGAAAGTAAAAGCGCCATTAAAGCACTTAACCAATCTACTGTTGATAAAAGTAAGATCCGCGTAAAGCTTGCAGACGCATAAAGCTAACTGCAACTTATACTAAAAAACCAGCTAATGCTGGTTTTTTGCTTTTAGTGCCAAGTATTGTATTTAAGCTTTATATTTAGCTAAAAAAACTAAGCGGTTATTAAGCCGCTTTTTTTATACTTATAGTGCCCAATATTATAAAAGAAGCAGACAGCACAAAAAATGTCTCCTGCTCAGCTAATATTGCAGCAGCAAAAAATGCAATGCCACTAGCTATAAATAAATACCCACTTTTTTTACATTGGCTCATTATGTGCTCCCTTAGGTTGTTCGTTATTTATACACCTTATCAAATCAATCTGCAATTGAATGAAAAGTTCTCTATAAAAATTCGACATCGCTGCGGTGCTTCCTTTATATTGAAAGCCTAATTAAATAACAATATGAAGACTATGGCATCTACTCTTTTAAAAAGCGCTAGCCTAAGCCTGCTAGTTGCACTCTTTGGCTGCTCAGAGCCTGCAAGCCAACAAACCCCATTAGAAAATACAGCCGGTGTAAGCCTTAGCAATATTAAACAGCATATTAAAACGTTAGCCTCTGATGACTTTCAAGGCCGAGGCCCGCTTACTCATGGCGAAGTGAAAACAGTAGGCTACTTAAGCGAGCAATATAAAGCGCTGGGTTTAACCGGTGCTTATAAAGGTAAATACTTACAGCCTGTAAAAATGGCAATGGTGACAGCTAATCAGGACATGCAGTTAAAGGTAGGTGATTTGAGCTTTGAATCAGGCAAAGACTTTACCGCACGTACCGAGCAACTTCAGCCATTAATTGATGTAAGAAGCTCTGACGTTGTATTTGTTGGCTATGGTATTAATGCGCCAGAATATAGCTGGAATGACTATAAAAATATTGATGTAACAGATAAAACAGTGGTTGTGCTAGTTAACGATCCAGGCTTTGCTACTCAAAACAATGCCCTTTTTACTGGTAATGCAATGACCTACTACGGTCGCTGGACTTATAAATATGAAGAAGCCGCTCGCCAAGGTGCAAAGGCTGTATTTATTGTTCATGAAACAGCACCTGCGGCATACCCTTGGGGCGTAGTTGAAAGTTCAAACACCGGCACTAAATACACGTTAATGGATAACAATTTAAACGCGTCTAAATTACCGGTTATGGGCTGGCTAACACTTGATGCGACTGAGAAAATGTTTAACGCCGCAAAGCTAAACTATCAAGATTTAAAGCAAGCAGCATTAAGTGATGACTTTAAAGCGACGCCACTTAACTTAAAAGCAAACCTTGCCTTTAAAAACGAAGTGTCACGTGCCAAATCACATAATGTAGTTGCACAAATTACAGGTAGCGAATCACCTGACGAATACGTTGTTATTAGCGCTCACTGGGACCACTTTGGTACTAAACAAACTGATACCGGCCCTAAGATTTATAACGGCGCGGTAGATAACGCTTCAGGCACTGCAGCCACGCTTGAAATAGCACGCATCATGAGCAAAATGAACAAGCAAAAACCATTTAAACGCTCAATTATTTTTGCTAACTTTACAGCAGAAGAAACGGGGTTAATTGGTTCTGAAGAATTTGCATCGGGTGCGGTTGTACCTACAAAACAAATGGTCGGTCTTTTAAATATTGATGGCATGAACGTGCTTGATGGCACTGACTACATTTTACAATACGGTAAAGATTTATCGACAATGGAAAACTATTTAGCAAAGGCTGCAAAATCACAAGGCCGTGTTGTTAAAATGGACCCTCGCCCGCAAAATGGCTTGTTTTTTAGATCAGATCATTTCTCGCTTTCTAAGCAAGGCGTGCCTAGTTTATTATTTATGAGCCTGGGCGATACCGATCCTGAGTACATTGCGCATAAGTACCATAAAGAAGCAGACGACTACTCAGCTGATTGGTCGTTAGGTGGTGTTAAGCAAGATATAGATCTTATTGTTGATATAGCCACACAGCTTGCAAACAATGGCGATTGGCCAAAGTGGACGAGCGAGTCTGACTTTAAAGCCAAACGCACGCAAGATAAGCAATAAATAACTATTAATAGTTATGTAATATAAAAATCCTCCTACTTGGAGGATTTTTGTTTTAAACGAGCCCGCATTAATAACGTTTCGGCCTTTGCCCCTAAATAAACATAAATAGCCAGGGCAATTAAAAGCCCTACCACTGCAAGCATCATCGCTATTGCAGGCATTAAATACTCCGATTGCCCCAGCGCCGCTTTAAACATAGTTAACAGCGCCTCAATTGATATAGCAATTAACACGGTAGATATAAACCGTGTAATAGTGCGCCGCGTAGATGAGTGCCTAAAAATATCCTTATGCATAAGGATTTCTTCTTCGAGTATTGTTTTACCTAAATCGAATACTGCTAATGCTAGGGTGATGTAAATAATGATACTAAAGGGTTCAAGTGGGTCTGATGAGGTATCTACATGGGTTAATAGTGCGTATATATCACTAAAAACAATATTCAGTAAAAATAACACTAAGCAAAATAAGCACGCAACAATAATACCGTAACCCGCTTTGAAGTAAGGCGACATATTAGCGCGCGCAGTATCACCCATTACAAACTCAATAAGCTGCGTTAAGCTCACATCAACGACCAAGTAATGTTGATTATTAATTGGTTTTTTTAGTTCTTTAATCGCTGATATACATAAATGGTTAGTCGCTATAGAAATGTAGGGATCAGTAAAGCACACCCTATCACTTGTTTTAGCGTTCAAAAAATAGGGGCGCTCGCTTAAATCTTGTTGATTACCACTTTCACCTAGTTTTTTGCTATATGCCCGTTTAAAGCAGACATTATGACCCTGCTGCAAACCTTCTGCATTTAAACAATATTGTAATTCTAAAAATGGGTACTGCTTAATCAGGTAGCGGGTATCACGCTCCTTAGTTAACCCATCCTCAATGCTCATCAAAATAGATTCAAGTAAGCTGTGTATTACATGCTCATATTCGTGGTAGCGCTCAACACTACTGATATAACTCATTCGCGCCATTTTAAATACTCATTAACCTAAGTTATAAATAGATTTGCAAGTTTAAAACCAATAATAAAATAACCTAACAATCAGCAACTTAATGATATTCAAACTCGTGTTTTGCACTACTTTGGTGACTAAAAGGTAATATATTAAATTAAATGCACAAAAAAGCAGCTAAGTATTAATTACTTAGCTGCTTTGTGAGTATGACTGGTAAGGCTTTACGACTAACTTAAATATAGAGCCTGTTACTGAACCTTCGAAAACTCTTCTTTAGATAATTCGCCATTTCCATCTGCATCTAATTGATCAAAAAGCTGTACTAGTTGCGAGTTTACTTGGGCTTCTGTTTTACTAATTACGCCGTCGCCATCAGTATCAAAAGAATCAAAATCCACCGCAGCAAACGCCGCTGAAGAAGAAGCAAGGGCTACAAGTGGTAGGGCGTGTTGATCTTTGGTGGGTGAATTTGCAGCAGTATGTTTGGTTTTTAGGCAAGGCAGAGCCTATGTAGTGTGGTTATTCCCCATAAATTGGCGATAACGCAGCATAATTCCAAACATGCGCTGCCCTTTGGGTTCTTTCTAGGGACGATTAACTCTTTGTTGCTCGATTTTTACTTAGCCCACTAGGTTACAAACCTCGCGCCGCGATTTAATCGTCCCTAGATTGAACAAATTTCAATCCACAAAGATCAATACGCCCTAAAGTTTTGTGTAATGTTTTCATAATCGTTTCCTTAGGCTTTGAGCCTGATTAGGGGTGACCTGATTAGAGGTAAGAAGTCCTTTTCAAAGATCCTTTAGGAGTAAAGTGTTTATAAATTAATATTCAAAAAAATCATTTTCTGTCGGACCACCGCTACTTTGAACATTTAGCTCGTCAAATTGCTCTATCACTTGCACCGATTCTTCAGCTTGACTAATTGAAGCGTTGTCGTCTGCATCGAGTGTTTCAAAGTCTTTGTTTGCAAATACTACTGACGAAGAAACAATAGCCATAAGTACAAATGTTGATTGTAGCTTTTTCATAATTTAATCCTTCAAAAGTATGCGGTGTCCTAAATAAATTTGCTCTATAGTGCTCTCTAGTCACTTCCTGGTTATTCTTTTTAGTAGGCTCCCTTGCCTACTTAGGTTGTCTTTGGCAACTCAGAATTTAGATAACATTACAGAGCATTAACTGCTTAAGGCTTTAATTTTAGGCCTTAGAAAACTCATCTTCGGATAGCTCACCATCTTGGTTTGTATCGAGTTCTTCAAATTTGCTTAAAAGCTCAGCATCTACTGAAGCTTCGGCTTGGCTGATTGCGCCATTACCATCTACGTCTAGCGTATCAAAATCTGTTGCTGCAAAAGCCGCTGATGAAGAAGCTAGTGCCATTAGTACTAATGTTGATTGAAATGTTTTCATAATAGTATTCCTTCATTGGGTTGTTGCGATTAAGGCCTTTGGCTTTCATCACGTTTTGCTTAATACACTCTAGGTATTACAACTTCGGTGCCACTTTTTATTTATTATTTGAAAACAATGAGTTAAACGATGTAAAACGAAAGAAGCTTAATTTGGGGAGGTGTTATTGTTGCTATTTAGCAACAGCCATTTAACTAAAAACAATAAGCCATTATAAATCAATTAGTTAAGTTTAATTAAAAAGACACACTTTTGCTAAAAAGCCAATAAGGGGGGTGTTTAGGTTAGTCTTCAAAATAAACTGAATATGAACATGGAAGTAACATAGGATTTATTCGCGACTATTAAATAATTAATTTTCTTATAATCAGTAAGTTACATTTTTTTTGTGATTTATTATAAAAATTTTGGAAGGATATTTTGAAATTAACTGTTTTGTTGCCAAATGGCGAATTTACCTAGGAAGGTTCCAATGTTAAAGCTAAGTTGTAGCATTCAACTCATAATTTAATGCGCCGTAAAATATAGGTTCGCTTGAGTTAAGCAAACCTACATCGTGTGCCAGCTATCTGCAAATGTGCCGCTATTGGAGTGAGGTAAATTATGTAGATTTAAACTACTTCCACCCTTGTAGCCACTTTTGGTTATCTTTTAAATCTCGCCAACTAATTGGATATTGATTTTTTGACATAACAGCCTCGGTAATACATTCAATTACGTTGCCATCCTCATCAAATTCCACCTCAACAATAATGAAGTGTTTTTCTTTATTTATAGAAGGTGTTGCGGTCCATTTACTATTCAATAATTTTTTAGGGTTTAATTTATTCATTTAATGTAACCACTCCTACTCATAACTTATATGAGGCAACTATACGACCCCAACACCTACTTAGTTCAGACTACTGCGCAACTAGCTTGCCTTTGTACATTTGCATTTGGCAATGAAAGTCATACTCACCGGCTTCAAGCGCAGGTAGTTTAACTGTATTGCCATCACCCATTGCCAGCGTTTTACTTATATCAAGCTGTGGAAATGCCACGGTTTCGGCGCACGGCGCGCTGTCTTTTCTATCAAAGGTAAGTACAACCTCTTTGTTGGCTGCCACTTTAATGTGTCCTGGCTTATAAACACCGTTATCAACGACTATCGTTACTTTGTTGTCATCACTTTGTGTTTGCTCTGGTTTGTATAGCCAAAACCAATAAATAATTGCGGCTATTAACAGTGCACCACCTATATTAATCATCAACATAATGTACTCCTTAGCTTAAATTACGATTTATTTGGTTTGAAAAAACGTAAGCGATTAGCGTTACTTACCACTGTAAGCGATGAAAGTGCCATAGCTGCACCTGCAACAACAGGGTTAAGTAGTATGCCAAAAAATGGATACAACACGCCGGCTGCAATCGGAATACCCGCCACGTTATAAATAAAGGCACCAAATAGGTTCTGTTTAATATTTAAAATAGTTGCACTACTCACTGCAATTGCATCAGCAAGGCCATGTAACGAACCACGCATTAAGGTAATGTCTGCACTTTCTATTGCAACATCGGTACCTGTGCCAATTGCAAACCCTACATCCGCTTGCGCAAGTGCGGGGGCATCGTTAATACCGTCACCTG
Organism: Pseudoalteromonas sp. MelDa3; assembly: GCF_002863625.1. NCBI lineage: Bacteria > Pseudomonadati > Pseudomonadota > Gammaproteobacteria > Alteromonadales > Pseudoalteromonadaceae > Pseudoalteromonas > Pseudoalteromonas sp. MelDa3. The sequence goes on from NZ_PJBR01000060.1 coordinate 6,393, forward strand.
TCATACCCACTATTTCACCGTTTGCTTGGCGCTTTGTTACTTCGTTTACTTTGTCATCGGGCATTACTTCTGCAATAAAGTCATCAATACCAACTTGCTTAGCAACGGCTCGTGCAGTGGCTTTGTTGTCACCTGTTAGCATAACTAGGTGGATACCTTTATCTTGCAGGCGTTTAATAGCTTCAACTGAATCCTCTTTAATAGGATCTGCTACCGCAATAATAGCTTGGAGCTTATTATTACTTGCAAAATACATGGGCGTTTTAGCATCACCGGCAAGTGTTTGAGCTTGCTCGGTTGCATCATCAACGGCCACATCGTATTTATCCATTAGCGCTTTATTACCAAACAACAATGTTTGCCCGTCAACACTGCCGGTTACACCTTTACCTGTAATTGCGTTAAAGTCGGCTACTTTACTTAAAGCTAAGCCCTGCTTTTTAGCGTGTGCCGTAATTGCTTCTGCCAGTGGATGCTCTGAGCTACTTTCAAGGCTTGCAACACGTTGCATTACTGTATTTTCATCACTGTTGTTAAACGTAACTACATCGGTAACTTGCGGTGTGCCTTGAGTAATCGTGCCTGTTTTATCTAAAATCATGGTGGTGATTTTAGATGTTGTTTGCAGCGACTCACCATTTCGAATTAATATTCCTGACTCTGCAGCTTTACCAATACCCACCATAACCGACATAGGGGTTGCGAGTCCTAGCGCACAAGGACAAGCAATAATAAGTACGGTGGTTACCGCAACTACGGCATAAGCAATTGATGGCTCAGGTCCAAAGTTTAACCATGCAAGGCCAGCAAGTACTGCAATAATCATGACTGTTGGTACAAATATTCCTGATATAACATCAGCTAAGCGCCCTATTGATGGCTTAGAGTTTTGTGCACGCTTTACCATATTGATAATATTGGCAAGTGTGGTTTCGCTACCAATGTGCGTGGCTTTAAATAATAAAGTGCCACTTTTATTAATACTTCCGGCAACAACTTTGTCGCCCGTTTTTTTGCGGACGGCCATTGGCTCACCAGTAAGCATTGACTCATCAACCGTACTGCTGCCTTCAATAACATCGCCATCCACAGGGATTTTTTCACCCGGGCGTACGCGTACTTCATCATTTTTTACAACATCACTAATGTCGATGTCTTGCTCTTGCCCATCGCGAATTACGCGTGCAGTTTTTGGTTGCAGGCCAATTAAGCGTTTAATTGCTTGTGAGGTGCGCCCACGTGCTTTTACTTCAAAAGCGAGCCCTAAACTAATTAAACCGATGATCATCGATGATGCTTCAAAATATACGTGTCTTGCAACTTCCGGTAATAAGTTTGGTGCTATTACCACAAACATTGAATACAACCACGCAGTACCTGTACCAAGCGCTATTAATGTATCCATATTGGCAGCATGGTTTTTGAATGCCTGCCATGCACCGTTGTAAAATTGTTTACCTGATATAGCCATAACCACAAGCGTGACTATACCCACTAAAAACCATGCTATTCGTTGTGTGTCGGTGGTCACACTCATGTCAAAAATAAGCCCGTATATCATTAACGGTGCACCGACCCCTAACGCTAATATCATATTACGCATTAGCTTTTTATAATGTGCCTCATCCGACTTTGCTTTTTCATCAAGTGCATCTTGATCAGACTCGTTACTCATTGGCTTAGCTGAATAACCAATGTTTTCGACTGCTTTAATAAGCGTGCTTTCGCAAGCTTTACCTTCTACACGGACAGTACGCTCAGCAAAGTTCATTTCCACGTTTTGCGCGCCTTGCACGCTATTAAGGGCTTTTTCAATTTTAGCCACACAACTGCCGCAATTAGCGCCTTCAATAATAAAGTTTTGCGCGGTGTCTTTTGTATTAGTCGTCATTACGCTGCTCCTTATTTGCAGAATCATTTATTGGATCAACAAAAGATTCTATTAAACTACACACGTCACTGGCATTTGCACCATCGGCTGATGTATCCCATTGCTCCAGAGCTGCATGCATTCTGTTTCGTAATTTTAATGTTTCTTGAAATAGTGCTTCGGTTTCTTCTAGGCGTTTAGTAATGAGTTTACGCGTTAACGGACAAGGACAATTCCCCTGCTCTGACTCGCCTATAATGTGTTGAATATCTTTAAGTGAAAAACCTAGTTGACGAGAGCTAATAATAAACTTTAAACGATGCTGGTCTTGCTTTGTATACTCTTGATAGCCATTTTCTTCACTGCGTATTGGGTTAAGTAACCCAACACGTGTGTAATGACGAACAGTATCGGCAGTCACGCCCATTAACTTGGCGAGTTGTTTAACATACATAATTTAGCTCCGTCGTGTTTCAGTAGCTTCATAATAAACCTAGGTGCAACACATAGGTCAATGACTATTTTAAAACTAATAAAATAATACCAATTCGCTTAATTAAGTAACCTATTTAAGACAAGAAAATAGTGTTGATAACAAGGCAAAGGTTTCGTTATTTAGTTGTTATCACTAATTGCCTCTGCATCCATGCAGTCGTATATCAAAATGTTTAACGCAGTTAACGCCGAATTTAATCCCTCAAATTGATTAAGTATTGTTGGTTATTGGTATAGTGACACAAACATAATTAACTTAAGCTGATATCGGCCGTGTATTATCTGGAGGGGGGTAATTTAGGAGAGAAGCGCCTAAGTAAGGCGCGTATTAATCTAAGGGCGTGTTGATCATTGGTGGTTTAATTTACAGCAGACTGTTTGGTCTTTAGGCAAGGCAGAGCCTATGTAGTGTGGTTATTCCCCATAAATAGGCGATAACGCAGCATAAATACCAAACATGCGCAGCCCTAGTTTGATTCGCTACGGCTTTGCTCTAATTCGTCGCTTAGTTGCTGCGCTAAAGTTTGTATTTTAGGCATAGCATCTTTCATTAAGCTTTGTGACATTTGCATAGACTCTTGCATTACAACAGGCATTTTTTCAAGTATTTTTTGCCCTGTATCTGTTTTATAAAACGCTAACATATCGGCAATTTCTTGCTCACAAATGTTTGTCGTACACGCTAATCATCATCGGCTGCATTTTGGCCCAGCTCATTTCGGTTTTTAATACCGTCGTCATGTCGCTGTAGTATTTATCAAAAATTGCCTGTTCAGAAGGCTTAACGCCCATTTGGTCTGACATGCCTTTCATCATGCCTTCAACCTGGCCGTACATAGAATCAACCATTGAATCTAAATTCATTACACTAATAAGTTCATCTATTTTTTGCTGCTTAGTATTTTGTTCAGCATACAAACTACTAGAAAAAATCAGTAATGATAAAAGTAGTACCTTACCCATAATAATATCCTTTCATATAAATAATCGTTTTATAGTTACATTATTAATTAGTCTTGTAAAGGGTACAAGCAGTCACTAAAAAGGCCGAATAAAATGAATTTATTCGGCCTTTTATAAATATATTTTTATGTTAATCGTCTTCTACATTATCTAGGCCTTTAGTGCCTTCTTTGGCTTTTAGCTTATGATGAATAGCTGACTTTATTAGCATGTAACCACTAATCGGTGCCGTAATTAGTAAAAATATAGTAATGAGTATTTCTTTAACACTTAGGCCATGCCCTGAATTTGCAAAATAAACCATAGCTGCAATTAGCATACTTGCCATGCCCAACGTTGTTGCTTTAGTTGGCCCATGCAAACGCATAAAAAAGTCAGGTAGTTTAACTAAGCCTATTGAGCCAATTAAAATAAACGTACCACCAAATAACAATAATATTGATACAACCCATTCGCTGATCATGTTTTCACCTTATTCAATTATATCGCCACGTAGTAAATACTTACACACTGCAACTGTACTTATAAAACCGAGCATGGCAATAAGCAGTGCAGCTTCAAAATAAAGCCCTGTATCCATACTAATGCTATATAAAATAATCAGTGCAATGACGTTAATGTACATTGTATCGAGCGCTAAAACACGATCAGGCACTGATGGACCAATGATCAATCGCCATAAATTAAGCAATAATGATAAGCCAATCATCGAAAAAACAATGAGTAATACGGTGTCTAACATTGAAATATCTCCTTTAGTGGAGCTTCGTAGCGTTGTTTTATTTGTTTGATAAGTGCTTCTTCATCTTTAAGGTCAAGCACATGTATTAATAAGTAGCGTTGTGTTGGCTCTTCACCCTCAGGTAACGATTCAGCAATTGGGTAAACCTCTGCACTCACTGTACCGGGTGTAAGCGATACACTACTGGCCAATATGGTAATTGGCATATCATGAGTTAAATCTATCGGTACTTTTATAAATGCCGGACGCAAATTTTTAGATGGCCCAAGTATAAGTAAAGCCACTTGTAAATTTGCTACGACAATATCGTACAGCACAATAAGCAACTGCTTAAGAGCCAAGCCCGGCTTTAAAATTAGTGGCTGAGGCTCGCGAAGCGAAAAACTTAATATTGGGATAAGTATTGCAAAAATAGTCGCTAATACTAAGTGCCCTACCGACACGCTATTATTTAACAATAGCCAAACCATAAACAAAAATAAGCTACGAAATGGCGTTGGTAACCAACGAAAACGGGCTTGTAATCTCATCACATGCCTCCTTTAAGTACAGCATTAATACCGCCGCTTATATCATGTAACTGAGTAGCAGCACCTAGCATGTATTCACTTATTGGTCCGCCAAAAATAACGAGCAATGGCGAACACGCAAGTAAACCTATAATTACAATTACCTGCAACGGGTGTGCATTTGCACAATCTGCGTTTTCGCTATTTTTACTTTTATGCTCCCAAAACAAGGTCGTGCCAGCACGCGAAAGCGCTACCAACAACGCAAAGCTTGTTACTAAATATACAGGCCAAAATAGTAAAGCTTGCTCACTATTTAATGTGGCTTTAAGTATCCAAATTTTACCTACAAAGCCTGATAGTGGCGGCATACCAACTACAGTTAAAGCTGCAACAATAAAGCACACACCTAATAAAAATGGTTGTTTAACAGAGCGACCCGCTACTAGCCTATCACCAACTTTACCGCGCTGCGTAGAAACAAGGTCTGCTAGTAAAAACAGTGCGGCACTAACAAGTGTTGAATGCACTAAATAATATAAAAGTGCAGCAGTGGCATTTACATTTTGCAATGCAATTAGCGCAACCAACGTACCTACCGATACTAATACTAAGTTAGAGGTGAGTTTACGTAAGTCTTGCGCTGCCATAACGCCAATGGCACCCACTATAATGGTGGCAATTGCTAAGCCCCAAAGCCAAGGCTGCGCCATATGTTCAAGCGCTCCTGCTTGTTCGCCAAATATCACCGTGTAAACACGAAGCATGGCGTAAACGCCTACTTTGGTCATAATCGCAAACAATGCTGCAACTACAGGTTTAGCGCTTGAATACGTATTTGGAAGCCATAAATGCAGAGGTAATAGTGCGGCCTTTAAAGCAAATACAATTAATAGTAATAAACCACCTGCTTTTGCTAGGTATACATCATCGCCCGAAAGCTGTGATACTTTTTGCGCCATATCTGCAATATTAAGCGTACCAAGTACACCGTACAAAATACCCAAACCGATTAAAAATACGCTTGAGCCAACTAAATTTAATATTACATATTGCAGTGCCGCACGAGTGTTTTGTTTATCACCTGCATGCATTAACAGTGCATATGATGCAATCAGTAACACTTCAAAAAATACAAATAGGTTAAATAAATCGCCAGTTAAAAACGCGCCATTTACACCCAATATTAAAAAATGAACAAGTGGATGATAAAAGCTGCCCTTTTCATCATCGCCAGCACTACCATATAAAATAGCGCCCAAACCTAAAAGTGAAGTTAACGTAACCAATAAGGTAGATAACATGTCAGCGACTAAGACTATCCCAAATGGTGCAGACCAACTACCAATAGCGTAAACATTAATACCTGTATTATTAATATGTACAAGTAAAAGCACACTAATGGCAAAAGTAGCTATTGCCATTACAATTGAAACTAAGCGGCGAATTTTGACGCTTTTACCACATGGCGGCAGCAATAAAATAACTGCCGTCAACATAGGTAATAAAATAGGTAGCGAAGCTAAATGTTGGATCATTTTTGCTCCTTATTATCTGCAGAGGTGTTAGGCACATAACCATCAACATGGTCACTACCTAAATCGGCGCGCCCACGTATTGCCAAAATAACCACAAATGCGGTCATCGCAAAACCAATCACTATTGCAGTTAGTACTAATGCTTGAGGTAGAGGATCGGCGTATTCTGTGCCAGTACCAAGTACTACCGCTTTATTAATAGTAAGGCGACCTGCTGAAAACAAAAATAAGTTAACAGCATATGAAATCATAGTAAGCCCAAGTACTACAGGGAACGTACGAGCTCTTAGCAGTAAAAACACACCGCAACTGACCAATACTCCAACGCAAGATGCGTACAATAATTCCATTAAATATTTACCTCTTTTTTCTGGGTATCTGCTGTCATATTACCTAAGCTTGCTAAAATCATTAATGTAGCGCCTACAACAGTTAAGTAAACACCTAGGTCAAATGCAATCGCGCTGGCAAGCTCTGTTTTACCGACAAACGGAATATCAAAGTAGTCAAACCAAGTTGTTAAAAATGGCTTATCGAAGAACCAACTACCCACACCTGTAAACAAAGAAATACCAATGCCTGAAGCTATAATTTTGCGATAATTAACATCAAAACGTTCGTTTATCCATGCTGTACCATGCGCCATGTATTGCAAAATAAACGCGATTGACGTTACCAGTCCTGCAATAAAGCCACCACCAGGTAAGTTATGCCCACGTAAGAAAATATATGCAGAAACTAATAACGCAAGCGGTAATAAACTTTGTGAAATACTCGCCAGTAATATTGGATGGCGCTCTCGTGCCCATGGGCGCCCTTCGCTGTCGCTTGCTGGCATAAATAATGGAATTCGAGAAAGTACTTTAAATATACCTAATGCGGCAATGCCTAATACGGTAATTTCACCAAGCGTATCAAAGCCCCTAAAGTCGACTAAAATAACGTTAACTACGTTAGTACCACCGCCACCAATTTTAGCGTTAGCAATAAAGAAGTCTGAGATTGAATCTAGCGGGCGTGTAAGTAATGCATAACAAATACTCGCGATAACTACACCTAACGTAGAGGCTATTGCTAAGTCTCGAAGTACGCGTAATGAACTTGATTCTTTTGGCGTATGCTGCGGCAAGAAAAACAATGCCAGCATAAGTAAAATAATAGTAACAACCTCAACAGTTAGCTGCGTAAGCGCTAAATCTGGAGCAGAAAAGCGTGTAAATACAACCGACACCATTAATCCTACAATTGAGAGCATTAATAGCGATACCATTCGAGAGCGATGCCAAATAACGGTGGCAAGAGCACCAATAATCAATAAGCCTGCACCAATTGCATTGTGCACATCAACAGGCGTAAGTGGCATGCTACCAGCAAGTTGTTGCATTTCAAATAATGGCCAACCCGCACACAGCAATACTACCGCTAGCATAATTACAAGGTAGCGCTGTAGTGATCCATTTTCTGTACTGCTTACCTTTGACTGACACCAAGCAACAACACTTAAAATTACACGTTCAAACGTCTTTTTAGCGTTTAAAGGTGGTAACGATGCTTGAAATTGAAATAGATATTTACGATTAATATAAATAAATAAGCCGCCAGCAATCGCCATCGCACTCATTAGTAGAGGCAAGTTAAACCCATGCCAGATAGCCAATTCGTAAACTGGCATTTCTTTTCCAAGTACAGCTAAAGACGCCGCAGATAAAATGCCATCAATTGTAAAGTGCGGGAACATACCCACTAACAAACAAATCACAACGAGTATTTCTATTGGTACACGCATATAGCGCGGTGGCTCATGCGGCGTACGAGGTAAATCAATTGGTTCACCATTAAAAAACACGTCATGAATAAAGCGTGCTGAGTACGCAACAGCTAATGCACCTGCAACAGTTGCCAGTACTGGAATTAACCACGACATAGAACCAAGCACTTGCTGATGCAGCGTTTCTGCAAAAAACATTTCTTTAGACAAGAAGCCATTTAGTAAAGGAACTCCTGCCATTGCAGCCGCCGCGACCATCGCAAGCGTTGCAGTGTATGGTAAGTATCGCCACATACCATTTAATTTACGCATATCACGCGTGCCCGTTTCGTGATCAATAATACCAACGGCCATAAATAACGACGCTTTAAACGTTGCATGGTTAATTATGTGAAAAATAGCAGCAACAGTCGCAAGCTCAGTATCAAGTCCGAGTAATAGCGTTATTAAACCCAAATGGCTTATTGTTGAATAGGCTAACAAGCCTTTTAAGTCGTGTTTAAATAGTGCTATATAAGCACCAAACAACAGCGTAGCTAAACCCGTTAACCCGACAAGTAAAAACCAAGTATCGGTGCCTGCCAAAGCAGGATGAAAACGTGCTAACAAAAATATACCGGCTTTTACCATCGTCGCAGAATGTAAATACGCGCTTACTGGCGTAGGCGCTGCCATTGCATGAGGAAGCCAAAAGTGAAATGGAAATTGTGCCGATTTAGTAAACGCACCCAGTAGCACCAATACCAATGCTACTTCGTATAAATCATGAGATTGAATTATTGCTTTACTCGCTAGAATAACATCTAGGTCGTAACTACCAACAATATCCCCTAATAGCATCAATCCAGCAAGTAACGCTAAGCCGCCCGCGCCTGTTACAGCAAGCGCCATACGTGCGCCTTTTCGCGCTTCTGATTTATGCCACCAAAAACTAATTAATAAAAATGAGCTGATGCTCGTTAATTCCCAAAACAACCACAGTTGAATGACGTTGTTAGACATAACAATACCAAGCATTGCAGTCATAAATAGCATTAAGTAACTATATAGCTTAGCCATTGAGTCATTAGCGCTTAGGTAGTAACGGGTGTAGAGGATAACGAGCAAGCCTATGCCTAAAATCATAAACATAAACAATAAACTGAGGCCGTCTAACCGCAGAGACAAATCGAGTCCTATTGACGGGATCCAAGCTAAAGAATAACGAATGGTTTCGCCCGCTAAAACGGCAGGTGCATGGTATAGAGTAATCCCCAAAGCCGTCAAAGGCGCAAGAGCCGTTAAACTAGTGCTTAAATTGCGGGATAACTTACCTGTGCATGCAGAAATAACACTGCCAATTAAGGATAACAAGGGTATCCAGAGCAAAGTCATAATGTAGGGCCTTTTATTATCATAAGTTTATTAGGGCATCTCTTTTTAATACTAAGTGATGCTTTTACTGCCTGTTTTTAAACGACATTAATGACTATAGTTATACTGAAAAACACTGATTTTGTCTATAAAAAGCGGTTCTGTATGGGTGTTTTTTAAACAAGAACTAACAATTTATTAAGCCTAAAAAAACAATTAATTAATACTGATAATTGTTAATTTAATATGGCCTTATTTGCAAATGTAAGCGCGCCAGGGTGACGATGAAAGTTACCATTGGTCATATCTAAATGTTTCAACCAAAGTTCTCTATACTGCGCTGAGAGCCCTAACTGCTGATATTGCATAATAGACCAATTCTCACTAGGTTTATAAGCAATACCTCCTACCTGGCAACTCTTTGCTTTATGCCAACCTGTTGGCGGCGACTCACCATGAGAAATAAATAAATTAGGTGCAACAAAACCTGTTTTTGCACACAACCATGCTTGCTTAGTTTTAGGCAAAGCGTATTCATCTTCAAAACCGTTAAAATGCATCAGCTCATGCAAAAACACACTGTATTTTGCTTTTGAGTTTATTAGCATTGTCCCATTCGTAACATTAGCCGTTCCGCCTTTTGGCATCATCACTATAAAATCAAAATTGTTAGGAAGCTGGCTATTAAGTTTAGATGATTGCCAGTCACACTTTGCTATGTGACTAGTACTACTTTTACACTCAAGCATACCCGCAACGTAAACGGGTTTTGAAAAGCAAAAAATATTTTCACGGGGCTCTGGTTGTTTGTTATAAGCATTAATAAACTCTGTAAGTTTATATAAGCCACTGCGATGATCGCTCATAGTCAGCACGTTAAACATACATTGATTGTTAGGTTTGTTTATATTGCTTAAAGATGAAAAGCCAAGATCGTGGATAAACGCGGCAGATATTTTACTCTGTGGTGTTTTTAACTGAAGTTTTAGATGATTTAGCACATCTCCTGCTGGTAATTTGTTTTTACTAGCGAGTAACTCTAAATCGCTCCAACGTGATTGCTCAAGTAACTTTGTTGCTAATACTTTACGCTCTGGGATTGTTAAGTCATTTATAGCGGAGAGCCAAAATTGTTTTGCAGTATCACTCTGACTGCTTTTAATAAGCTTAAGAGAATACATATATTGTGCTGAGGAAATTTTACTGCGAGCGAGTATAGCTAAAGAGGTCTTTGGTAACTGCTCTAGGTGAGCAGAAAAATAAACTGGTGAATTCCAATAACTTTGTAGAACATTGGCTTTTGTATTTAAAACATGCCAAAAGCCAATAGCGCCAAGGTGATTACTCGAGCCTGTAATTAACAAACAACATAGTAATACACCTATTAATTTAAAACGCTTAACTTGCGTCAACACCTTCCATCAACTCAAGTTCTAAACGCGCATATTTGTACTCAATAAACTCATGTACATTGGTTGCTAGCGCAAGCCTAAAATAGTCTGATGCTAAATAAAGCTCACCCGCTGCTTGATGCATTTTAGCTAGGTAAAAATAAGCTTCACATAAACGCTGGGCATATTCTTGCTCAGTTCTAACACCATCACTAATGCCTGATAAAAATGCATGTTCACTCATATCGCCCGTATAAAGAGAAATTAACTGATACGCCCATTGTGAATCATCAAGCGCAGTCGCATTTTGTTTAAGGGCATCAAGTGCGATTACTTTATCCTCGTGTGCCTGGGCTAAATAAACCCATAAAACACGGTACGGATCGTTAGGAGAACGGGCTAAAAACTCGTTAAAGTCATTTTTAGCAAGGCCAGCTCTATCGCCGTAATACAGTGCAATTCCTCGATTTAAATAGGCGTATTCATGCTCTTCATCAAGTTCTAGAGCTGAATCGAAAAACTCATAGGCTTTTTCGTACTGCTGCATAAGCGTATGTTGAATACCTAAAAAATTATATACTTCAGCTAAATCAGGCTTAAGTTTTACTGCGCGGTTAAAATCAATACGCGAAAGAGTGGTCATACCTAAACTATCAAAAAGTACACCACGGTCGTAATAAAGCTTAGCTTGTTGCTCTTCGCTTAAGTCAGCCCTATTCAATAACTCTGAGTAGCGTGCAATAGCAATTTCACTTCTAAAGTCAGAGGCTAAAGGTGCAGTAAATGGCACATTAACAATCGGGGTTGGTTCTGATTCTGTTGTAGTTTGGCAAGCGCTTAAAGACAAAATAGCAAAAGATGCCAAAGCTAAATGTTTGAGTATCATTAAAATCCTTAATACCAAGATATATCGCGATTAATATAAGACAGACCTTGTCCAATAAGGTTTCATTAAAGCATAAAAAAAGGGGCTAAACAGCCCCTTTTTTATCATCTAGCTAATATAACTAGATTAATAAGTTAACAATTACGCGTCAGTTGGCGCGTCAGCTGCAGGTGCTGCTGATTCCATTGCTTCTTTAATACTTAGACGTACACGGCCTTGGCGATCTACTTCTAGTACTTTAACTTTAACTTCTTGACCTTCAGAAAGGTGATCAGCCACGTTATTAACGCGCTCAGTACTAATTTGAGAAATATGTACTAGACCATCTTTACCAGGAAGAATGTTTACAAACGCACCGAAATCAACTATACGTACAACTTTACCTTCGTAGATAGTACCTACTTCAAGTTCAGCTGTTAATTGCTCAATACGGCTAATTGCATTAGCTGCACTTTCGCCATCAGTAGCGGCAATTTTAATTGTACCGTCGTCACCGATTTCAATCGTTGTACCAGTTTCTTCAGTAAGCTGACGAATAGTTGCGCCACCTTTACCAATAACTTCAGCGATTTTCTTCTGTGGGATTTTCATTGTGTATATGCGAGGAGCAAACATTGATAGCTCTTCAGAAGGAGCAGAAATTGCTTCGTCCATCACTTCTAAGATATGTAAACGTGCAGCTTTTGCTTGTTTAAGCGCAATTTGCATGATTTCTTGAGTAATACCTTCGATTTTGATATCCATTTGAAGTGCAGTGATACCTGCAGCTGTACCAGCAACTTTAAAGTCCATGTCACCTAAGTGATCTTCATCACCTAAGATGTCAGAAAGAACAACGAATTTATCGTCTTCTTTAACTAGACCCATCGCAATACCGGCAACAGACGCTTTAATTGGAACGCCGGCATTCATAAGTGCAAGTGAAGTACCACATACAGAAGCCATTGAAGATGAACCGTTTGATTCAGTGATTTCAGATACTACACGGATTGAATATGGGAATTCAGTCAATGTTGGCATTACAGCAGCAATACCACGCTTAGCAAGGTTACCATGGCCGATTTCACGACGCTTAGGAGAACCAACAAAACCAGTTTCACCTACACAGAATGGAGGGAAGTTGTAGTTAAGCATAAAGTGGTTTTTATGAGTACCAGTTAAATCGTCGATTAACTGTGAATCACGTTCTGTACCAAGTGTAGCTGTTACTAACGCTTGAGTTTCGCCACGAGTAAAGATAGCAGAACCGTGAGTACGCGGTAATACGCCAGTCATTACATCTAGTGCACGAATCATATCTGGTTCACGACCATCGATACGTTTTTCGCCAGAAGCGATACGGCCACGAACGATTTTCTTCTCAAGTGAACCGAAGATTTTACCAATTTCTTGCTTATCTAAAGACTCGCCTTCAGCAAGTTCAGCTGTTAACACTGTAACAACTTCATCTTTAGCTACGCCAAGTGCTTCTTTACGCGCTACTTTATCAGTGATTAAGTAAGCTGCGCCTACTTTATCAGCAGCAATTGCTGCAACTTTATCTTCTAATGCAACGTTTTTAGCTGGTGCAGTCCAATCCCAAGTAGGTTTGCCTGCTTCTGCTTTAAACTCTTCAATTGCAGTGATGATCGCTTGAGATTGCTCATGACCATATACAACAGCACCAAGCATTACGTCTTCTGCAAGTACGTTAGCTTCTGATTCAACCATAAGTACCGCTTTATCAGTACCGGCTACCACTAAATCAAGTTGGCTTTCTTCAAGCTCTTTTAATGTAGGGTTAAGTACGTATTCGCCGTTGATGTAACCAACGCGAGATGCACCAATTGGACCACTGAACGGGATACCAGAGATAGCAAGTGCTGCTGAAGTACCAATCATCGCAACCATATCAGGTTGGATTTCAGGGTTAACAGAAACAACAGTAGCAATAACTTGTACTTCGTTTACAAAACCGCTTGGGAAAAGTGGACGAATTGGACGGTCAATAAGACGTGCAATAAGTGTTTCGCCATCGTTAGGACGACCTTCACGCTTTAAGAAACCACCTGGGATACGACCAGCAGCGTACATACGCTCTTGGTAGTTAACTGTTAGTGGGAAAAAGTCTTGGCCAGGTTGTGCTTCACGCTTACCAACAACAGTTACTAAAACTGAAGTGTCGCCAATGCTTGCAAGTACAGCGCCGTCTGCTTGACGAGCGATTGCACCAGTTTCTAGAGTCACTGTATGTTGACCTAGTTTGAATTCTTTAATAATTGCTTGCACTTAAAATATTCCTTAAATGTATTCTAATAAGTTGTCATCAAAGTACCAATTACAGTACATAATTGTATTCAGTTGGAAATCAATTAAGTACTACAATTGGCAATGATGTGAATAAGCGTAGATAAACCTTTTTACCTACGCGCATAGTATATACCAAAGCTGCTTCAAAATGCGAGTCTAGGGTGTGTTGATCTTTGTGGATTGAAATTTGTTCAATCTAGGGTCGATTTAATCACGGCGCGAGATTTGTAACCTAGTGGGCTAAGTAAAAATCGAGCAACAAAGAGTTAATCGCCCCTAGGATGAACCCGCAGGGCAGCGCATGTTTGGCATTTATGCTGCGTTATCGCCTATTTATGGGGAATAACCACACTACATAGGCGCTGCCTTGCCTAAAGACCAAACATACAGCTGCAAAATTAATCACGAAAGGTCAACACACACTAGCTACTAGATTTAAACTGGGCTAATTAGCGGGTAAATACAACAGCTATTGGTAGGCTATGAAATGGGGGTTTTATATTATAATTCAATAGGTTTAAGAATTTTCTTAATTTGGAAACACAAATTTCAGGCACAAAAAAAGGAGCTAAAAAGCTCCTTTTTCTATAATCTAGTTCTTAGCGACGTAGGCCAAGTTCTTTGATTAACGCAGTATAACTAGTGATGTCTTTACCTTTAAGGTAATCAAGTAGTTTACGGCGAGTGCTTACTTTACGAAGCAGACCACGACGTGAGTGGAAGTCATGCTTGTGATCAGCAAAGTGACCTTGAAGCTTGTTGATGTCAAAAGTAAGTAATGCTACTTGTACTTCTGATGAACCTGTATCGCCTTCTGCACGTGCAAATTTAGCAATGATATCGATTTTTTCTTGATTGCTTAGTGACATAGTAACTCCAAAAATTAAATTTAAAAGGTGTCTTAGCCGATCACTAATTCAGCCAAAACGATTAAGCGGGCGTATTCTACCAACTGTAGGAATAACTACAAGCTAATTATCCCCAACTACAACTAATAAGCCACCGTTAGGCACATTAGTTGCTTATTCAGGCTTCACGTAATCGTCTTGCTGACTAGCAAGACCACGTTTAACCTTTAAATGACCGTTTGAGTTACGCTCACCAGTACCAATAAATATATTATCCGCAACAACTTTAATTGCACCATCAGGTAAAGCGATTGATAATTCTACAGCTTGCCCGTGACTAAAAATTCCCCCTTGTTCTTTTGTAATTTCAACAACGGGTAAATCAGTTAAAGCAGTATCAATTGGTAGCAATAGCGAGTCTAAATAAGTTGAAGGCGCAAGCTCTTCTTCTTTCGCTTTAGCAAGCAACGCTTCAATCTCATCAAGCGAGACCATTTTATCTGCCGGATACTGACCAACAGCGGTTCTGTGGAGCATAATAACGTGTGCGCCACAGCCTAGGTTTTCGCCTAAATCATCAACGATTGTACGAATGTAGGTCCCTTTAGATACATGGGCCGTCATTTGTAATACGTTGCTTTGTTCATCAAATTCGTCAAACGATAAGCTAAACACGTTTATTTTTCTGCATTTACGAGGAACTTCAATACCTTCGCGCGCGTACTTATATAACGGTCTACCTTGGTACTTAAGAGCTGAGTACATTGACGGATATTGTTCAGACTCACCAACAAAAGCAGCTATTTCTTTTGTTAGCTGTTCACGTGTAACGTTCACATCTTTAGTGCTAACAATTTCGCCATCAGAATCTGATGTTGTTGTACGCTCACCCAGTTGTGCACGAACGATATAGGTTTTATCTGTATCGAGTAAAAACTGCGTAAACTTAGTCGCTTCACCAAAACAAATTGGCAGCATACCTGTGGCAAGTGGATCTAAAGCACCTGTGTGCCCAGCTTTTTGCGCAAAATAAACACTTTTTGCTTGCTGTAATGCTTTATTTGATGAAATGCCTTCAGGTTTGTTTAACAACAAAATACCGTCAACTGCACGGCCTTTACTGCGCTTTGCCATCTGTATCAGTGCCTTCTTCGCTATCTGTATCGTCTACGTGATCAGTACCTTCTTCGCTATCTGAAACATCAGCAGCATCAACACTTTCTACGTCTTCATCTACATGCTTTGCGTTATCTTCGCGGATAATAGAATCCACTAAATTAGAAATACGCATACCTTCCATTAATGAGTTATCAACTACAAACTTTAACTCAGGCATTATACGTGCACGGATACGCTTACCAAGTAACGAGCGAATATAGCCCGTTGCTTCATTAAGTACTTTTGCGCTTTGCTTTGCTGCGTCTTCATCTTGTGTGTTAAACACAGTAATGAAAATTTTGGCATAAGATAAATCGCGCGATACTTCTACCGCTGACACTGTCACCATACCTAAGCGTGGATCTTTAATTTCGCGTTGTAAAATTACAGCAATCTCTTTTTGGATTTGCTGTGCAACACGATCAGTGCGAGAAAATTCTCTCATTATACTTGTCCTAAAATAATAACTTATTGAAATTAAATAATAAGTTAACTAAATAATGGATATGCAAATGGGGGCTAAGCCCCCATTTAAAATCTTAGCGTAGGGTGTGTAGAACGTCCGGCGTTAACCTGAGCGTTCAATACTCCCTAGTAACAATTATAGAGTACGTTGTACTTCAACTGTTTCGAATACTTCGATTTGGTCACCAACACGTACGTCATTGTAGTTCTTAACGCCGATACCACATTCCATGCCGTTACGAACATCAGCAACATCGTCTTTAAAGCGACGAAGTGACTCAAGTTCACCTTCATAGATAACAACGTTTTCACGTAGTACACGGATTGGAGCGCTACGTTTAATAACACCTTCAGTAACCATACAACCAGCGATTGCGCCAATTTTTGGAGACTTGAATACGTCACGAACTTGAGCAAGACCAATGATTTCTTGTTTAAACTCTGGCGCTAGCATACCTGACATTGCTTGTTTAACTTCGTCAATCAAGCTGTAGATTACGCTGTAGTAACGTAGGTCTAAGTTTTCAGTCTCGATAACTTTACGAGCTGAAGCATCAGCACGAACGTTAAAGCCAACTACAATTGCGTTAGACGCTGCAGCTAGTGTTGCATCAGTTTCGGTAATACCACCAACACCTGAACCAACAATCTTCACTTTCACTTCATCAGTAGAAAGTTTAGTTAGTGAATCAGAGATTGCTTCGATAGAACCTTGAACGTCTGCTTTAAGTACCACGTTAACTTCAGAAACATCGCCTTCAGTCATGTTAGTAAACATGTTTTCAAGCTTAGCTTTTTGCTGACGTGCTAGTTTAACATCGCGGAACTTACCTTGACGGTATAAAGCAACTTCACGCGCTTTACGCTCATCTTTAACTACAGTCGCTTCGTCGCCTGCAGCAGGAATACCAGAAAGACCTAAAATCTCAACTGGGATAGATGGACCAGCTGACTTAATGTCTTTACCGTTTTCATCGCGCATTGCACGAACACGGCCATACTCAAGACCACATAATACAATGTCACCTTGGTTAAGCGTACCAGATTGAACAAGTACTGATGCTACTGGACCACGGCCTTTATCAAGACGAGATTCAATAACAACACCAGCCGCCATACCTTCAGTAGGTGCAGAAAGCTCTAAAAGTTCAGATTGGTTCAATACTGCTTCAAGAAGGTCGTCAATACCTAAGCCAGTTTTAGCTGAGATATGAACGTACTGCGTATCGCCGCCCCATTCTTCTGGAATAACGTCTAGTACAGCAAGTTCGTTTTTAACACGATCTGGATCTGCGCCTTCTTTATCCATTTTGTTTACTGCGATGATTAAAGGAACGCCAGCTGCACGAGCATGCTGTACCGCTTCTTTAGTTTGTGGCATAACGCCATCATCTGCTGCAACTACTAGGATTACGATATCAGTCGCTTTAGCACCACGAGCACGCATTGAAGTAAATGCAGCATGTCCTGGTGTATCTAAGAAGGTGATCATGTGACCGTTTACATCAACATGGTATGCACCAATATGCTGTGTAATACCACCGGCTTCGCCAGAAGCAACCTTCGCAGAACGAATGTAATCAAGAGTTGATGTTTTACCATGGTCAACGTGACCCATTACAGTTACTACTGGAGCACGTGGCTCTGACTTACCATCTTCGTGGCGGTCATTAAGTACTGTTTGCTCTAATTCGTTTTCTTTAACAATGATAACCTTGTGACCCATTTCTTCTGCAACTAATTGTGCAGCTTCTTGGTCAATCACTTGGTTAATAGTAACCATGTCACCCATTTTCATCATTGTTTTAACAACTTCAGCGCCTTTAACGGCCATGCGTGATGCAAGCTCAGCTACTGTAATTGTTTCGCTAATACGCACTTCATTTTTAACATCAACAGTTGGTTTTTGGAAACCATGTTGTAATGATGCAGGTGCTTTTAACTTAGACTTGTTACGGCCTCTTGACGCTGCAAATTTATCTTTTGCTGGCGCTTTTTTCTTTTTCTTAGCACGGCGTGTACCTTGCTCATCACGAGCATCGGCAACATCTTCTGCTTCACGTGCATAAGTAGAAGTCGTAAGATGGTGATCCGCTGTTTCTTCGCGTTTCTTACGTTCTTCTTCTTCTTTCTTCCAGCGTGCCGAGTTTTCTTCAGCTAGCTTTCTTGCTTCTTCTGCTTGACGTTTCGCTTCTTCTTCAGCTTTCTTCAATGCGGCCTCTTCTGCTTCTTTTTGCAGACGCTCAGCTTCTATGCGATCTTTCTCAGACTTAGCACTTTGCTCTGGGGTCATCTGCTTTTGTTTCGCTTTACGCTCTGCATCAGCTTTGCGTTTAGCTTCTTCTTTGGCTTTACGGTCGGCTTCTTCTTTCGCTTTGCGTTCTGCCTCTTGTTTCGCTTTTAATTCTGCGGCTTCTTGGTCAGCTTTTTGCTGCTCTTCAAGACGCACTTTTTCTTCAGCAGCTAAGCGAGCTTGCTCTTGCTCTTGTTCCATTGCGCTTTTCTTCACGTAAGTACGTGTTTTGCGAACTTCAACTTGAACATCTTTTGCTTTACCAGTAGAGCCCGTAACACTTAAAGTGCTTTTGCTCTTACGTTGTAAAGTCATACGCGCTGGGCCATCTGAACCTGTACCGCCATGATGCTTGCTTAAATGATCAAGTAACGTTGCTTTTTCAGCTTCTGTTACGTTATCAGTTGCTTGCTTAGTGATACCTGCTTGTGAAAACTGCTGTAGCAATTTATCAACAGTCGTACCTATATCGCCGGCTAGTTTTTCAACATTTACTTCTGCCATAGTGTGTAATACCTCCGTTAATAAATTACTCGTCTGCAAACCAACAAATGTTTCGTGCAGCCATAATCAGTTCACCCGCTTTTTCAGATGAAAGTTCTGTGATATCAACTAATTCGTCAATACCTTGTTCTGCCAAGTCTTCAAGTGTAACAACACCCTTGCTTGCCATAACAAATGCTAAGTGACGCTCTAAGCCTTCAAGCGCAAGTAAGTCTTCAGCTGGCTCTGCGCCATCTAAGCTTTCTTCCGTTTTAAGTGCTTTAGTTGTCAATGCATCTTTTGCGCGTGAGCGCAGTAAATCTACAGTCTCTTCATCAAGACCATCAATTTCTAAAAATTCAGACGCTGGTACATACGCCACTTCTTCAAGTGTTGAGAAACCTTCGTTGATAAGTAATGATGCAAACTCATCATCAATTTCTAAATTTTCAGTGAATAAGTTAAGTAACTTATCAGATTCAGCTTCATTTTTAGTACGCATGTCTTCAACAGTCATTACGTTTAGTTCCCAGCCAGTTAACTGACTTGCTAAACGAACGTTTTGACCATTACGACCAATTGCTTGCGCTAGGTTATCTGCTTCTACAGCGATATCCATTGAGTGAGTGTCTTCATCCATTACGATTGAAGCAACTTCTGCTGGCGCCATTGCATTGATAACAAATTGTGCCGGGTTGTCATCGTAAAGTACGATATCAACACGCTCACCGCCAAGTTCTGACGATACAGCCTGAACTCGTGCGCCACGCATACCAACACATGCACCAATTGGGTCAATGCGTTTGTCGTTAGATTTAACAGCAATTTTAGCGCGTGAACCTGGGTCACGTGCTGCTGCACGTAATTCAATCATCTCTTCGCCAATTTCTGGCACCTCAATGCGGAATAATTCCATTAGCATTTCAGGTTTAGAGCGCGTTACAAATAATTGTGCACCGCGTGCTTCAGGCTTAACTTCATATAAAAGACCACGGATACGGTCACCCGGGCGGAAGTTTTCACGTGGTAACATGTCATCACGGTAAATTACCGCTTCTGCGTTGTTACCTAAATCAAGTACGATTGCATCGCGAGTTGCTTTTTTAACAACACCCGTTACCAGCTCGCCTTCTTGATCTTTGTATGCTTCAACAACTAAAGCGCGCTCAGCTTCACGTACTTTTTGTACGATAACTTGCTTAGCCATTTGTGTTGTAATACGGTCAAATTTGATTGAGTCGATTTGCTCTTCAACATAATCACCCATTTGCAAATCAGGTTCTTCAACCTGTGCTGCTTCTAGAGTGATTTCGCTGTATGGGTTCTCTAAAGAACCATCTTCTAATACAGCGGCAATCTGCCAACGACGGAACGTATCGTAATCACCGGTTTTACGGTCAATTGCTACGCGTACTTCAATTTCGCCATCGTGTTTTTTCTTTGTAGCTGTCGCTAAAGCGAACTCTAGAGCTTCAAAAATCTTTTCTTTTGGAACCGCTTTCTCATTGGAAACGGCTTCAGCAACCAATAATATCTCTTTTGCCATGGGTAATGCCTCGCTTGCCCTATTCCTTCGCACTCGAATTTAAAACTTCGCGATTAAATTCGCACGTTCGATGTTACTAAGCATGATCAGATGCTCTGCACCATCGCTAGATAGTGTGATCATATCGCTGCTAACTGCTACTAAGTCGCCTTTAAAATTACGACGACCATCCTGTGGAAGTTTAGTACGCACGCGTACTTCCTCTCCTTGCGCCTGCTCGTAGTGATCTTGTTTGAATAATAGACGATCAACACCAGGAGACGATACTTCCAAATCATATTCATTTGTAATTGGGTCTTCGACGTCTAAAATCGCACTAATTTGGCGACTTGCATCCGCACAGTTATCAACTGAGATCCCATCCTCATGAGCAATATATACTCTTAAGGTAGAATGGCGACCCGCTTGCACAAATTCAAGACCATGCAATTCAAAGCCTAACATTTCTACCGCAGGCGTTAACATGGTTACTAAATCTTGTTCAAGTTTTGTCACGAAAATCCTCCATACAAACAAAAAAAGGGCTTATAGCCCTAAAATACTGAGTTTAAGTTTTAATTTGATGACAATTGCCACAAATCGCAAGGTGCAGATACAACAACGCCCCGAACCAAGCGGGGCGTCACACCAATAAAGCATAAAACTGTGTGGCCTAGGGCCAAGCTTGGTTGCGAGTCAGTAAACTGACCTAATTAAACTACATAGTCTAAAACGCAAAACGCGCATTACTTAGAATGCGCGATATAAATTAGTAAGGTAATACCTACTAGTAGAATTGGTTGCGGGAGCCGGATTTGAACCGACGACCTTCGGGTTATGAGCCCGACGAGCTACCAGACTGCTCCATCCCGCGCCAATAGATATCAAACTTTAAATTTAATATCGCTGTTAGCTGTTTTACAACATGCTAAACAATGGCCGCTATTATAAGGATGTACGGGATGATTAGCAACTATAATACGCAATTAGTTTGTAAAATTTCCAATTCGTCAAGATGCTAATTTAATGTATATATAAGTAACATAAGTAATCAATCAATTTTATAAAATGCTGTCTCTAAATTATTAAATATTACAGCTTATTATTTTTGAGTGAAAATCAAACAAACTAAATTTGAGCTACCTTAGTACCTTCTAGATGCTTACAATTTACTAGAAAATAAATTGATATAACTAAAACCCATACTTTAACACTAAAAAAACGTGCAGAATTTTATCTGCCCGCTATAATCAATTTTATGCCACTTAATAATAGTAGTTATTACTCACTGCAGCGAGATAAAAATGAACCAACAACAATCAGCATTGTTAAATAACTTAACAATTATTAAGCCAAATTTTCATGCATTCACGGCTCGATTTCACAGTAAATTGGCTGAATCTAGCATTGAAATGAATTACCCAACAGCCTTACAATTTAACGAAAAGAGTTTTACCCTTTTTTGTGTGTTAGAACGAATTGCTAAACATTTAGATAAGCCAGCATCGGTAGCTCCTTTTTTAGCACATCATTTAATGTACCTAAAAAAAAGCAGTGTTTCGCAAAGTGACATTGCACTATTATCTGATGCGTTTTACGAAACCCTTAAAGAGCACCTTGGTAAACACTTTACTCCTGAGAGCCAGCTCGCTTGGAAAAAAGCCCTTAAATATTTTGAAAACTTTGCCAGCAATATTCTATTTAATGTATCTAATGTGGTTTCGTTACAACAAAAAATGCAGCAAAAGCAAAGTAATAAAATTTAAATATAAAATTTTAGGGGTGGCAATTTAACTTACTTAACCTCCCCATTAATTAAACTCATTTGCACACCATGATCCAACACGCCTTTATTGCCTTGATAATCGGTTAAGCCTTTTTGCTCTATTCACTCGTAGTTAAATAGTAAAACGATCCTTTAATTAAATACGTCCGTATAAAAAAATTTGGCTTTACTATGACCCATCACAAAACACTCAGACTAATACTAGGCGATCAGCTAAACCCATCTCATTCATGGTACAAGCAAAAAGACGACGACACGCTTTACCTCATCGCAGAACTAAAACAAGAAACTGACTACGTTAAACATCACATTCAAAAACTGTGTGCTTTTTTTAATGCTATGGAAAACTTTGCAACTGCATTAAACACGGCAGGTTTTAATGTTTTACATTTAACACTTGATGATACCGATGACGACAAGGACTTGATTGAATTACTCAAGCGAGTTGCCGATAAATACCAATGCGACTCTATTGAATATCAATACCCTGACGAGTTTAGGCTAAAATCTCAATTAGCTAAGTTTAAAAGTGATAGCTCATTAAATGTAATTGCTACAGATACTGAACACTTTTTATTACCGTTCACCGATATAAAAACACGCTTTACAAAAAACAAGCATGTAACAATGGAGCACTTTTATCGTGCTATGCGTAAGCAATTTAATATATTAATTGATGATGCAAAGCCAACTGGTGGCAAATGGAATTTTGATAGTAATAATCGTAATAAATTTTCCAAAAAAGACTTAGCCGACATCCCAGAGCCTAAGTTATTCAATACTGATGTTAGCAGCATTATTTCTCGTTTAAATAAACACAACGTCGCTTATTTGGGTGAAATAAATGAACATTCACTGGAGTGGCCAACAACGCGTAAACAAGCGATTGAATCTCTTGAATACTTTTGTGAGCACTTACTTAGTCGCTTTGGTCACTTTCAAGATGCGATGACAGATCAAAGTAAAAACAATACCAGCCTGTACCATAGCCGTTTATCGTTTGCCCTAAACGCAAAAATACTCCACCCGTTATATGTAATCAAACGTGTAATAAGCGAATACGAACAAAGACCCAATGAAATATCCCTCTCGCAAGTAGAGGGCTTTACCAGGCAAATATTAGGCTGGAGAGAGTATGTACGTGCCATTTATTGGATTAACATGCCCGACTACGCAGTTAAAAATCAATTACAAGCCAAAAATAAACTGCCATCTTATTTTTGGAACAGCTCTACAAAAATGAATTGTCTAAGCCACTCACTCAAGCAAAGCCTTGAAACCGCTTATGCTCATCATATTCAGCGCCTAATGGTTATTGGGAACTTTTGCATGCTTACAGGAATAAACCCTGATGACGTAGACAACTGGTACTTAGGCGTTTATATAGATGCCATAGAATGGGTAGAAATGCCCAACACCCGAGGCATGAGTCAGTTTGCCGATGATGGAATAATTGCAACAAAGCCTTATGCTGCAAGCGGTAACTACATTAATAAAATGAGCGATTACTGCAAAAGCTGTCAGTACGATGTTAAACAAAAAGTAGGAGATCAAGCCTGCCCGCTAAATAGCTTGTATTGGCATTTCATGAATAGACACAGAGACAGGCTAGAGAAGAACCCACGTATTGGTATGGTATATAAAAACTGGGATAAACAAGATGAAACACTTCAAGAACAAACGCTGCAACAAGCAACCTACTACCTTAATAATTTAGAAGCGCTTTAAGTAAAAAAACCGCCTCAAATGAGGCGGCTAAATAATCAGGGGAATATGTACTTTAGAAGACTATTTACCTTCTATTAGATTGCTATTACCAATTTCTATTTTACGTGGTTTAAGTGCTTCAGGAATTTCACGCTGTAACTCTATGCTTAATAAGCCGTTAGCTAAATCGGCACCAAGTACTTTTACATGGTCTCCAAGCTGAAACTTACGTTCAAAGTTACGCTCTGCTATACCTTGATGAATAAACTTACGTTCATTATTTTCATCTTTATTAGCTTTAATACCTGCAACTTTTAATGTGTTGTTTTCTGACTCAATGGTTAATTCACTATCACTAAAACCAGCAACGGCCATAGTGATTCTGTATTTGTCTTTATCGAGTGCTTCTATATTGTAAGGAGGAAAACTAGGCTGCTTGTCTGTATTAGCTGCCGCATCCATAAGTGATGCTAAATGTTCGAAGCCGATAAATGAACGATAAAGTGGTGATAAGTCTACTGTACGCATAATAATATCCTCATATTTAAGCGATATTTTGCATGTGCTTTTCTATTGAACAAGCTCAAGCAAAGTTTAATTAATAATATAAATTTCAATTGTTTAAGTTTAATTTAGGACCCATCAGGCGTCCTACTTAACTATATATGGACGGTAAAATTGTTTTCAAGTAAATTTATTAAAAATAAATAAAAAAGGCACTGAAG
>NZ_PJBR01000061.1:0-30668 GCF_002863625.1 Pseudoalteromonas sp. MelDa3
AGCTAGGGCACACCCCAAACGCGATCGAAAAACAGGAGTATTTCAGTATGGGGTAGAGCCAAATTTTTAAGGCTGTACTTAATGTTTTTCTTAAGTACCTACCTATGACATGGATGTAGGTAAGGGGCGTGAGCAGGACGCGGAAGCTTTGCTCGGTTTTTACTTATTCTTACATGGATGTAAGCCAGTAGAATAAAGCAGGAGCAGTTATCGAGCCCACTAGGTTACAAACTTCGCGCCGCGATTAAATCGCCCCTAGATTGAACAAATTTTAATCCTGAAAGGTCAACAGGCCCTTACGGACATGCTTTAAACCAATTAAGTAAATCTTTAAATTGATCATCACGCGCACTTGGGTGGGTAAGCATATTAATATGATCGTAATCAAAATTATGCCCGTGTTTACGACCGTAAATTCGCATTTGTTGAATGCCAGGCCCAGATTCGTCCATAAATTTTTGAATATCGATTGGTTGCGCTAATGCTTTATCTTTTACCGCAGCAATATGAAGCGTAGGCGGTAAATGCAGGCTGTTTAGCGCTTTTGCATAATCAAAATTATCATCAGAATCTATCCATGGCTTCTTTTTAGCCCATTGCATACTTTGATAATGCGACTTTTGAGTTTCGTTATCGCTTCCCCACTTATAGCCCTTAGCATTCAAATAGCCATGTTTTTTAGCAAGTAAAGGCGCCATAAAATACCAAATTAAATTGGCTTGTAATAATTTTTGAGGATGATTATTAAATAAAGAACGCTTAGAGCCAAAATATACACACGCTTTTACATCATTAATATATTGAGGGAAACGTGCAAACGCGCTGTTCATTAATACTCCGCCCCAAGAGTGAGCAACCCAGTAGTCAGGCTTCTTGCTTTCAATCAACTCTATTTGCTTAATAAACGCTGGAATATCTTCTAAAATGGCTTCAGTTTGCCCGTACTTAGCGTCACTTGAAATAACCGGTTTACTATCACCTCGGCCACGTAAATCGGCCACATAACATCTATATCCATGCTCAGCCAAAAAAGGGGCAAGTCCTTTATTTGAATGGGTATAAAAAATTTTACCGTTTTCTACAGCTCCATGCATAAAAAATACGACAGGCCCTTGCTGATTTTCATCGCTAATACGGCGTAAATGAAGTGTTTGTTGATCAGCTAAGTTAATAATTATTGATTGCTGAGAAATCGCCACAGTTATTCCTTTTTATTATTTTCAACTCATCCTACCAGTAATATTAAATATACCAAAGGAAATGTCTGCACTTTACTCATCAGCATTTGTTACAATCACTACATCATATCTGTTGTTAAAATGAAGCCATGAAAGAAAATAAAGCACGTTCAAAATTACACCCTCGTAACCTACATAAAAATGGGTACGACTTCGATTTATTAACAACAGAGCACCCTGCTCTACTGCCCTTTGTTATAACAACACCTGCAGGTACTAAAAGCATTGATTTTAGTGATAACAAAGCCGTTAAAACACTAAATCAAGCTCTTTTAAAAGCACATTATAATATTGATTTTTGGGATATTCCCGAGCACAACTTATGTCCACCTATACCTGGGCGTGTTGACTACATTCATTACTTAGCCGACTTATTAAGTGATGATAATCAACAACAAATACCTTTAGGTAAGCAAATTAAAGTACTCGATATTGGTACTGGCGCTAATTTAGTTTACCCGCTTACTGGTACAAGTGAATATAAGTGGCATTTTACAGGGACTGATATTGATGCAACCTCAGTAAAAATAGCAAAGCAAATTGCTCAGTTTAATGGTTTAAAAATAACCCTAAAACAACAAAAAAACGCATCACATATTTTTAAAGGCGTTATAAATCAAAAGGATTTATTCCATTTAACACTTTGTAATCCTCCGTTTCATGCCAGTGAAGAAGAAGCGACTAAAGGTAGTGAACGTAAATGGAAAAACTTAGGCAAAACACCAAGTAACGCGCTTAACTTTGGTGGCCATAATAATGAATTATGGTGCGAAGGCGGTGAAGTACAGTTTATCTCTAATATGATTAAAGAAAGCGAAGACTTTGCAGAGCAAGTACTGTGGTTTACGTCGTTAGTATCCAAAAAAGATAATATTGCAGCCCTTGAAGAAGTATTAAAAGCCCACCCGATAGCACAATATAAAATAGTTGATATGGCACAAGGTCAAAAAATTAGCCGCTTTATTGCATGGAGCTACTTTGATAAAGAAACCCGCGAGCAAATTTGTAGCGAGCTTGATTAATACTAATTTTATTAAAAACAATAAAAAGGATAAGGCAATCATGATAGATTTTCGCTCTGATACAGTTACAAAACCAACAAAAGAAATGCGCAATATTATGTACAGTGCACCGGTTGGTGATGATGTATATGGTGATGATGAAAGCGTTAACCAACTAGAAGCTTATGCGTGTAAGCGTTTTAACTTTGAAGCCGCACTTTATTGTAGCTCAGGTACACAAGC
This sequence comes from Pseudoalteromonas sp. MelDa3, assembly GCF_002863625.1. Taxonomy (NCBI): domain Bacteria; kingdom Pseudomonadati; phylum Pseudomonadota; class Gammaproteobacteria; order Alteromonadales; family Pseudoalteromonadaceae; genus Pseudoalteromonas; species Pseudoalteromonas sp. MelDa3. The sequence continues at coordinate 2,483 of NZ_PJBR01000061.1, forward strand.
CAACTTACTTGCAATAATGGCGCATTGTGAGCGAGGTGACGAATACATTTGTGGCCAAAATGCGCATAACTATAAGTTTGAGGGCGGCGGTGCAGCTGTTTTAGGGTCTGTGCAACCACAGCCTATCGAAAACGATGCTGATGGCAGTATACCTTTTAGTAAAATATCGGCGGCTATAAAACCAGACGATTGCCATTTTGCAAAAACGCGATTGCTTAGTTTAGAAAATACCATTGGCGGAAAGGTGCTGCCTCTTGAGTACTTAGCCCAAGCTCGTGACTTTGTTAACACACATAATTTAGCGCTGCACTTAGACGGCGCACGAGCATTTAATGCCGCAGTTGAGCTAAATGTTGATATCACTGAAATTACAAAACACTTTGATTCAGTTTCTATTTGTTTATCTAAAGGCTTGGGAGCGCCCGTAGGCTCTTTATTATTAGGCTCACCAGCACTTATTAATAAAGCAAGACGATGGAGAAAAGTACTTGGTGGCGGTATGCGCCAAGCCGGAATGCTTGCAGCCGCTGGGCAGTTTGCACTTGAGCACAATGTAGAGCGCTTAAAAGACGATCATGCAAATGCACGTTATTTGGCTCAACAATTAAGTGAAATCAGTGGCTTTACTGTCGATATGAGTAACACCACTAATATGGTTTACGCAACATACACTAACAGTATAAACATTGAAGAGGTTGCTGAGGCACTTAAACAACAAGGTATATTATTTAGCCCAAGCAAGCAGCTTAGGCTAGTAACACATTTAGATATTACGCGCGAAGATATTGATACATTTTTAAATGCTTTGTCGGCCCATATTTAACGCGGCTTTATAATGTTTGCGGCATACCGAAACATATCGGTCATTGCCGCCAATTTCTACTTGGTTACCATCGGCTATTGCTTCACCATTTTCATCGGTACGAAGTACATGGTTAGCTTTACGCCCGCAGTGGCATACAGTTTTAAGCTCAACTAACTTATCAGCCCACGCAAGTAAGTATTGCGACCCTATAAATAGCTCGCCTCTAAAGTCATTACGCAGGCCATAACACAATACCGGTATACCAAGCTCATCAACCACATCGGTTAATTGCATTACTTGTTCTTTTGATAAAAATTGACACTCATCAACTAATACACAATGGCGCTTTTTATCATTGTTGAGTGATTGAATAAGATCAAAAACATCTTTGCTAGCATCAAATACATGGGCATCAGCTTGCAAGCCAATACGAGACGATACTTTACCCACGCCTTGTCTATCATCAATGGCCGCAGTAAGGATGACAGGTTCCATGCCACGTTCTTTATAGTTAAATGCAGATTGTAATAACGTGGTTGATTTACCTGCGTTCATTGCAGAGTAGTAAAAGTATAATTGAGCCATTGCGGTGCCATTTTATAAAAAGTGCGCTTATGCTACCTTAATATTAAATTAATACCAATTTACAAACGCGAATTTTATTTTGTCAGGGCCTGTGACCTTTCAGGATTGTAATTTGTTCTATCTAGGGGGGATTTAAACGCGGCGCGAGATTTGTAACCTAGTGAGCTAAGTAAAAACCGAGCAACAAAGAGTAAATCCCTCCTAGGACGAACCCAGGGGCAGCGCGTGTTTGGCATTTATAATGCGTTATCGTTTATTTATGGGGACTAACCACACTACATAGGCTCCGCCTAGCCTAAAAACCAAACACGCTGCTGCAAATTTAACCTCGAAAGATAAACAGGCCCTTTTATTTAAGTGTTTGTAAGTATTTAATATACACAGGTGCACTTTCAAATTTTGATAACCATTGCCACATTTCCAAGCTTAGAGTGCTATTTTCTTCGTAGAATTTTTTTGAAAAAATAAGGTAACCATGGCTGGTTTCGTACGGTGGGTAAATAGGTTTAACATTTTTACTTTTATAAGGGTAACTCGACACTTTTAAGCCATCTACTTGGCATAGATCGACACTCGCCTGCACCACGCCCTTATCTAGCAACTCAAAAGCTTTGCTCTTAGAGAACGTATTATGAATAAAAAATGGTTCTTCTTTTAACGCGCTATTTAGCCCATAGCCATTAGGAATAGCTATCGTAAATGCTTTATTTTGAAATACTTCGCGAGTCTCCCATTCTTTATGAAATTTATAACGCCCTATAAGGCAGCTACCAAATTCACTTACTGCATACTCTTCTTGTAACTTACCTTGTTCATCAACAGGGTAAACAGCAACATTTTCTCGTCCTGTGCGGTAACTTGCAATAACAGCATTCACTCGATTAAATTCTAAATCGTTTAAGCATCTACGCCATGGCTTTCTAACAAATTTAATCTCAACACCATCAATCGCTTTATCTAATAAGCTTAAAACCTCCACTGAGGCCTCAGGTTGATCAATAGGTATAGCCTTATCAACACCTAAAAATAGTGGTGCTGCGTTTTTATCTTCATAACAAAAAAGTAATTCTTTGGCCGTAACGCCATTGCAAAACACAATACACTTCAAAACAAAAATATAAAGTAACGTTCTAATTTTCATAGTGATTTTTATTTATAAACTAAATCTACAGTGTAGTATGTAGTACTAAACATACAAAATATTCGTTAAATTAATTTACATTAATCCTTCGTGTTTCAGCAACCATAGTTTTCTATCAAGCCCACCTGCATAACCCGTTAACTTTGCATTTGCGCCAATAATTCGGTGACAAGGCACTATAATACTGATCGGGTTTTTACCATTAGCAGCACCTACCGCCCTCACTGCTTTTGGGTTATTGAGTTGGTTTGCAATATAACCGTATGTTTGCGACTGTCCAAAAGGTACCGTTAATAATGCTTGCCATACACTGTGCTGAAATACCGTACCGCTTGTATCAAGTGGTACATCAAAAGTAGTGCGACTTTTTGCAAAATACTCTTTTAACTGCGCAGCGCAAATAAGCACCGCCTTGTTAGTGACTTGCTCAAATGGCGTATAAGGGTGTTCAACTGGTGGATAAAACCCAACATAACTCACGCCTTTTTCGGTCGCTTGAATAATTATGTCGTCTATTGGGCTCGAAATTGATGTTTGAATTATCATTATAATTGCTGCCAAAGTTGAAAAGTTAAGTAAGATCGAAAAGGAGCGCAATTAGCAGGCTCAAACGGGTTTGCCGCTGCTTGTGCTTTTTTAACACCTAAATCACCATCAAGTAATATATCGGGTTGGCTTTGTCCTCGCAGCTTTGCATAATTTACTGTCCAAGGGCCAATTCCTTTTAAGCTAAGCCATTCATCTAAATCGTCATTTTCAGGATTTAGTGCACAAAAATGGGCTAAATTGTGCAGTGCATTTTTGCGTGCTTGTGGCATTTTAAAAAAAGCAAAATCACTATCAGCAACAATTTTAGCTGTGGGGAAGTAAACAGCATCACCCTCTTTTTCGCCTAATTCATCAACTAACTTTGTTACTAAATTATGCGCCGCAGTAACACTGACTTGTTGTCCAAGTACTGCCCTTATCCCTGCTTCAAAACTTGACCAAATCCCCGGAAGCCTGAGCCCTTCACACACTGTAAATGCATTATTTATATTAGCGCTTAAATGCATTTGAATTAAATTAATATCGGCGTCTAAATCAAGCACACGGCGTATATTATTTATAACAGGTTGTAAGTACGACGTATTATCTATATTGATAGACACACTAAAGTGGTTTTTACTCGCTATAAATTCAGCGGTAAAACTTCCTTTATATTGCTCACTTGCAAAAGTACGTCCGTAGCTCGTTTGCGTTATCCACTCCATTGGCTTTATCAAACGCCTTTGCAAAAAGCCCTGCAAAGCAGGCCAATTATAAGGCGGCCTAAATGGTAACGTTAATGTGAGTGTTGACGTTGGTTTTTTATCGCTACTACGTAGCTTCGAGGGAGCTATATTTAACTGCTGTAAAAATGCATCATTAAAGCGCCTAATGCTTTTAAAGCCTGCGGAAAACGCTATTTCGGTAAGGGGTAAATGTGTTTCTTGAATCAGCTTTTTAGCAAAGTGACATTGGTTAAATAATCGATATTGCGTAATCGACACACCAAAATACTGCTTAAACAACTGTCTTAAATAACGACTACTTACACCTAAACGAGCTGCTAATTTTTCGCAGTCGTGCTCGTCATTTTGATCTATTAACTGTTTTGCTCTAAGTGCAGTCGTTTTTGTACCCTGCCATGCTGCGCTGCCTGGGGCACTATCGGGCCTGCAACGAATGCAGGGCCTAAAACCATCTTGCGCCGCGTTATGAGCAAACTGATAATAAGCAACGTTTTTTTCGTGAGCCGCTGGCGCAGGGCAAATAGGTCTGCAATAAATACCGGTACTTTTTACCGCTACGTAAAAAAGCCCGTCAAAACGTGGATCGCGGCTCTGACGTGCTTTTTGCCAATGTGAAGTGTCCATAAACGGCTCTATAAATTAAACCTTATAGAGCCTAGCTTATACAAAAAAACTCACATTACTAGCCATATTCGGCACTCAACCAATAGCCAATAAATAACGCCTTTGTACTTCTTGCCAATTAATTACATTATAAAATGCAGCAATATATTCAGGGCGTTTGTTTTGATACTTCAAGTAATAAGCATGTTCCCATACATCGAGCCCCAAAATAGGTGTATTTCCCTGCATTAATGGGCAATCTTGATTAGCACTATTTTCTACAATCAACTTTTCATCCGGCGTTACACATAACCACGCCCAACCACTACCAAATTGGCTAATTGCCGCGGCTGTAAATTGGTCTTTAAATTTATCAAAACTGCCTAGTTGCTCATTAATAACCTGAGCCAGAATACCTTCAGGTTCACCTCCTCCTTGTGGGCTCATTATCTGCCAAAATAAGCTGTGATTAAAATGCCCTCCTACATGCTCTTGTACTGCTTTTTGCAAATTACTAGGCAGGCTGTTTATTCCCTTAAGTAATTTTTCAGCATTTGCGGTTGCATATACAGTATTTGCTAAAGCAGCATTGGCTTTATTGATATACGTTTGATGATGCAATGTGTGGTGAATATGCATCGTTTTACTATCTAAATGAGGCTCAAGCGCATCATATTCATAATCAAGTGCTGGCAATGTAAATGCCATAAATTACTCCTTTATTTTAATGTAGCAGGCTGTTTGTTGAGTCTTTAGAGCATAAGCAAAAATTCACTTGCTCTATTAGCTCAGGTAAAAAATGATAGCGTCTTGCAAATGATACAAGTTCAGAGGAAGTTTTAATGTAATGATGCTTACTCACTTTTTGTATATCGTAATGAGTATGCTTAATTAATGAAGAGAGTGTTAAGTGTACTTCGCATAGCCATTTGCATGCATTTTCAGGCTGTTGCATAGCTATATAGGTATCAGCTAAATTATGAGACGCAACAACAAGTGCGGGTATACAGTGCTCAATAGCATGAATGACAGTGTTATTAATCTGAGCATATAAAAATTGCTGAAGAAGATGATCTGCAAGTGTTTTAGCTAATAAGTATTTATCGTGGGCTTCGAGAAGTGCACCTTGTTCAAATGCATAATTACCTTGCATTATATTCGACTGCCAAGGGCTTAATGCTTGATCAAGATAAAGTAAATCTGAGTGGGGTTGTTTTTGACTTGAGATCATATAATCATCTGCACGTTTATTTATGAGTGTGTATTTAACTTACACACCCAAAAAACCAAATGCAAATGATTTTCATTAACTATTTAGCGAAATCTAATAATTCCTGCCCTGTTAAGCGATATATAATCCATTCGTTTTGTGGCTTTGCACCAATGCTATTGTAAAAATCGATAGCGGGTTTATTCCAATCAAGCACTACCCATTCAAAACGACCACAGTCATTACTAATGGCCTTATTAGCTAAGTGTTTCATAATGGCTTTACCTGCACCATTGCCACGGCTATCTGGGCTTACGTATAAATCTTCAAGGTATAGGCCATTTTTACCTAACCAGGTAGAGTAATTATAAAAATATACCGCAAAACCAATTGGCTCATCACCTTCTAAACAAATTATGCTGTGCGCAGTTGCACCTTCACTAAACAGAGTATCTAAAATTGCCTGCTCGTCTGTTTTTACTGCATCAGATTCTTTTTCATATATGGCAAGTTCGGTAATAAAGTGCAAAATTGTTTTTGCGTCACTTGGTTTTGCATCACGTATTATAACGGGTTGGCTCATTGTATTTTTACCTTAAATATACTGCTCTAATTTATCTTTTAAAATATCTAATTGAATAGGTTTACTCAAGTAGTCATCCATTCCAGCTGTTATACAACGCTCTTTATCTGAGTTCATTGCATTTGCGGTTATAGCGATTATTTTAATGTTTTTATGCTGTATGCCCGCCACGCCTTTACGAATAGCAGCGGTTGCAGCAAAACCATCCATAACAGGCATTTGGCAATCCATAAGTACAAGCTTAAAATATCCTGAATCATGCGCTTCTAATATATCAATCGCTAATTGGCCATTCCCAGCAATAGTAACGTCACAATTAAGCTTTTTGAGCATTAATTTAGCCACCTGTTGGTTAATTGGATTATCTTCCACCAGTAGTATTTGGGAAAACTCCTGCATCTTTTCTTTTTTAAGTGACGAAATATAGCCTGACGTAACAAGTGGGAGCGCCTCGCCTGCATCATTACTCGTTATAACCGACAGTGCAGAAATTAAATCGGCAGTGGTTACTGGTTTAGGAAAATATGCCTGAAAGCCAGCATCAGAATAACGCTGCGCGCCTTCCATACCTGCAATACTAGTCATCATTACAAGTGGCATTGATTTATAATGTTCATGTGCTTTTAGTGCTTTACACAGCTCTATGCCATCCATTCCTGGCATTTGCATATCAAGCACTGCAATATCATACATGCAATTTTTATCTTTATAGTGCTGCGCGCACATATCAAGTGCTTCATGTGCATCACATGCGAGTGCAACCTTAGCGCCCCAATGTTCAAGCTGTTGTGAAATTACAATTCGATTTGTCTCGTTATCGTCAACAACTAAAACTGTTAGCTCTTCCATATTAATATTAGGAATATAACGCTCTTTTTGATCTCCCGGAGTTAACATTATAGTGGCGGTAAAGGTACTCCCTTTACCTGCTTCACTTGTAAGAGAAATTGCTCCTCCCATTAACTCACAAAGCTGCTTACAAATAGCCAGCCCTAAGCCACTGCCCCCGTATTCACGCGTTGTTGATGCATCTACCTGAGAAAAAGGGGTAAATAACTGCTGTTGCTTTTCTTCACTTATTCCTATGCCTGAATCTTTTATACTTGCAACAAACTCTAAACCTTGAGCCACTTTATTAATTTTGGCGCTTACCACAACCTCGCCCTTACTCGTAAACTTAACGGCGTTACTCAGCAAATTAGTAAGTACTTGTCGAATGCGCCCAGGATCTCCGCATAACTGCGAAGGCTCTAACGCTACCAAATCTAAAATTATTTCTATACCTTTTTCTTGAGCAGTCAATGCTTGTGCGGCAGCAACTTCGCCAATTAAATCACGTCCATTAAAGTTAATCTCTTCAAGTTCAATTTTACCCGCTTCGGCTTTAGAGAAATCTAAAATATCGTTAATTACACCCAATAAAGAATGCGCACTTGTTTTGGCTATACCTACTTTTGTTTCTATTGGTTTAGGGAGTGACTCTAATTGAACAAGTTCTAGCATACCGAGTACACCATTCATTGGCGTTCTTATTTCATGGCTCATGGTTGCTAAAAATTGGCTCTTGGCAATAGCCGCATCCTCTGCTTTTACAAGCGCTACTTTAAGCTCCTCACTGATTACTTTTCGTTGCTGAGAAATCAAAGTACTTCCCACTAAAGTAGCCAATGATCGAAGATACGTTTCTTCACTTTGCGTCCAATTGTGATGTTCGCCTACCGTTTCAGCGCACAAAATACCTAAATTACCATCACCAGTTGCTATTACTGCATCAAGCATCGATTTAATATTTAATGGCTTTGTATACGCTTCTATAAAATCAACAGTTGCTGGATGGGTATAAACATCATCAATGGCTACTAAGTTTTGCTTATAAATGGCGTTATAATATGCAGGATAGTCTTTAGCAGTTAAAACAGCATCTGTATCTACAAACCCTTGTCCATCTATGTATAAACTATGACATGTCATTACATCTCGTTGATCGTTAAAAATCCATACCGACGCACGTGCAACATTTAGCACTTCGCACATAGATTTAACGGCTAGCTTTTTAACTTGCTCTACATCACTATTTTGCACTTCAGGTGCGACTGTAAGCGCGGCTAAATTTTTGTTATAGCGGTTTGCTTTTTCGCTTTCGAGTTCAAGGCGCTTATGTGCATCAATACTTTGAAATGAGCCAAAAACACGTACGCATTTACCATCTTTAAGCTCTGCTTGGCCCATTGATTTAACCCAACGCTCTTGCCCCGAATAGGTCAAAATAATAAGCTCTACACTCCAGCTTTCACCTAAAGTCACAGCGCATTCAAATAAGGTACTTATAGTGTCTCGGTGTATTCCTGGTTTATAAAAATCAATAGCAGTATCTATCCTCGGCTCAAATCCCTCTGGTACTTCGTGGATAACTTTAACTTCATCAGACCAATAAAGAGTATGCGCATCTAGGTCCATCTCCCATGCACCAATCTGTCCTTGCTTACTCATTGATTCAAGCAGGCTTTGCTGACGGCTTATTTTTAATTGTGTATTGTAACGTTCTGTAATATCTAAAATAAATCCATCTAAATACAATATATTGCCATCATCTGCGTAAATCGCTTGGCCTTTTTCGTTTACCCAATGCAAAGAGCCATCGCGGGCTTTAATTCTATACTCAACAGACCATGACTGCTTAGAGCTTACACAACGGACAATTTCATCTTTTATTTTTTGAGAATCGTCTTCACATATTAAATCAAAGAAGCAAAGGTCTTCATTGTGTATCAACTCATCGGGTGAATAACCGGTAATTTCACTCGCTTGCTCGCTCATGTAAAGCATGCTTAATTTGTCATCAAACTTACATCTATAAATAATGCCAGGGATATTTGATACCAAAGATGCAAATCTGTCTCGGCTTCCTTGTAGCTCAAGCTCTGTGGATTTTCGATCTGATATATCTAAATGCGTACCTATCATACGCTTTGGAGAGCCATCGGTATTCCACTCAACTATTTTTGCAGTATCGAGAACCCAAATCCAATGCCCATTTTTATGTTTCATGCGGGCTTCACTAACATAATAGTCAGTCTCGCCGGAAAAATACGCTTGAAGTTTTTTCTCCGACATAGCTAAATCATCAGGGTGAGCGTAGGTATACCAAGTATCTATAGTACAAGGTTCAATATCACTGAGCTTGTAACCTATAATCTCGGCCCAGCGGTTATTAAATGTCACATTTTTAGTATCAATGTACCAATCCCAAATACCCACTGCTGTTGAGTCAATCACTAGTTGTAGCTGTGTTTTGTGCTGTTCAAGCTCTAGCTCTTGTAACTTAAGCGCTGTAATGTCGGTACGAATAGCAATATAGTTTTGTGGTATACCGTTTTCATCTAAAAATGGTGCAATGGTGGTATCTACCCAATAAAAACCACCATTTTTAGCTTTATTACAGATTTGCCCGTTCCATACATCACCGCGTTTAAGCGTTTTGTACATATTTTTAAAGAATTCTTTTTCGTGTTTCCCTGAATTTAATAAGCGATGGTTTTCGCCTATTAATTCATGTTCGTCGAAACCACTGATCTCACAAAATTTCTTATTTACAAAAGTAATAGTGCCATGTAAGTCAGTTACCGCAACAATGGCATGTTCATCTAATGCACTTTTTTGTTCTGCTAATTGTTTTAATGCAATTTGAAGTGCCGAACGTTGTTTTTGTAATATACTTTGTTGTTCTTCTTTTACGGCTACTAACTTACGTAAGCCTAATGAAAGCTGATTAAATTCAATGCTATCGTTTATTATTGGAACTTTAACTAAATCGCCTTTTGTAATATTTTCGACAATTTTAGCTAAGTTAATTAAAGGCTGAGACAGCCGGCGACCAAACCACCACGACAACGTTAATATCAGCAGTAAGGCACCTGAATTAGTTAATACAGCGAGCTGCTTATAATAATTAGCACCTTGTAGTGCAACTTCTTTTGGTTTTGATACAAGTAGCTGCCAGCCAGACTCATTTAAAAACTCTAATGAATTAATATACCCATATAAAGTGACTTCATTTTTATCAATATAAGAAAAAACACGTTGTGTTGGTGAGCCATTTTGAGAGAAAAATGATGGTTGGGTATCGTCTGAAATATTACTTTTTTGAATTTTATTATTGTGCATAACATAAAATGTTATGTCTTTATTAGCAGCGTGTATTTTACTTAGATTATTTAATAAGCCATTTAAATTTATATCTGCAAGCAATATTGCTTGTAACTTATTTTCATCATTTAATATCGGTAAGCCAATAATATGATATTCACGCCCTGAGGCAGTCATTGACTGGAATTGGATTTTACCTGTATTTATAATGCCAGAACGTATGTTATTAAAGTGCGGCTCTTTAAAAACATTAAAAAAAGGTGATGAAGGTCGTGAATTAACGAGGTTTACATCAATAAGCTCTACATGATTAACAAAGTCATACTGCTCAATAAATTGATTAATTAATTTTTGCTTTTTATTGGGGCTGATATCAAACTGCGCCCTAAGCAAATATAAATCTTTAACATGGTCTGTAAACCAAATATCAGCAAATTGCTTACCTATATTATTAAGCTCGTTAAGTTCAGTGTCTGCATTTTGTTTAAGCGTGCTATTTACATGTTCAAGACTAAACCACGTAAGTATACAAAGTGGCACTAAAGCTATAATTATAAAGGTTATAATTAACTTACTTCGAACAGATTGTCCTTTACCTGTTAATTCACCAAAGTTTAAACCTTTGTCCATGCTTAATATCCAGCAACTTATAATCATTTAATATTACTTACATTAATGCACTAAATATATAAAGACGCAAGTTTTGAGCGGTAAACTCCTTAAAAACTGGGTATTTAGCGTTACAATCTTAAATTCACATTTTTTAAAAAATACGCCTTTATTACTAACTTATAATTACGCTTGCTTACGCTACAACTTCTGTAGCTGTTTTAAACTCCTCGTGATATAAGCAGTATTTAATCAATGCGTTTGAGGGCATTATGGCGCACGATCACTCACATAGTCATGTAGACGAAAACCAAAGCAATAAAGAGCTCACCGTTGCTGTGGTTATTAATGTATTGCTAACCGTAGCCCAAGTTATTGGCGGGATATTTTCGGGCAGTTTGTCACTTATAGCCGATGCCCTTCATAATTTAAGTGATGCTGCCGCTATATTTATAGCCTTGGTTGCACGTAAAGTTGGTAATAAACCTGCTGACGCCACTCATCATTTTGGCTATAAACGCGCTGAAATACTTGCCACACTTTTTAATAGCAGTACATTAATATTAATTGGCGTGTATTTAATTTTTGAAGCCATTTCGAGCTATTTAAACCCTCAACCAATTAATGGCTGGATAGTTGTGTGGGTGGCAGCAATAGCGTTGGTAATTGATTTAGCAACCGCATTTTTAACCTACCGAGCGGGAGCAAATCACAGTATAAATATAAAAGCGGCCTTTATTCATAACGTATCAGATGCAATGGCATCTATTGTTGTTATTATTGCAGGCACCTTAATTATTTTATACCAATGGTATATTGTTGATTTAATTGCCACTGTGCTTATTTCTATCTATGTAATTTTTCATGGCATTTTACTATTAAAGCAAAGCTGCAAAATTTTAATGCAAGCAGCGCCTAGCAATATTGATACACACGCAATATCACATGCTATTAGTAATGAATTTAATATCGAATCGGTAGTTAGCATTAAGCTTTGGCAACTAGATGATAAAGAAAATTATTGTGAGCTTGTTATTAGCACTCAGCACTTAATTAATTTGCCAACAATAAAAAGCTTTTTACACGACAATTTTAATATCGAAAATTGCATAATAGAAATCCGACCAATCGCAAATTAAAGCCCAATTTAATGCTCTTAATAACAAGCTAAACCAAATACATAACTATTTAATTGAAAACAGCTCGTATTATCATTTACAATATTGCTATTAACTCATAATGAGATACCGTTTTTGAAACTTTGGTTACGTAGAATTCATTTAGGCTTTGCCCTTATTAGCGGACTATTTTTATTAATAGTGAGCTTAACCGGTGCTGTTATGATTTATGCAAAAGATATACAGCACTTAATAGAGCCTGCAAAATGGCAAGTAACACCACAAGAAAATTTAATGCCTTACGATGAACTTATACAAAATGTACGAGCTCAAACTAAGCAAAAAATCACTTTTTTTATGCCCGAACAAGCGCCAAACGCCGCATGGCAATTTAGGTTAGCCAATAAACACTACGCCAGCGTTAACCCCTACTCAGGGGATGTACTAAACATCTATGAATCAACAGATACGATTTATGGGTTTGCTATGGGATTACATCGCTGGCTGTTGTTTGAAAACAGTAAGGGTGAAAAAACCTTTCGAAATTGGATGTCGGTATGTGCATTGCTACTTTTAATAAATGTATTACTCGGCTTTTATTTATGGGTAAAGCCCAAAAACAGAGTTAAACGTTTAGCTATAAAACCAAAAGCCAAATTTAGAGTGCTCATGTATCAATTACATACAGTGCTTGGTGTTTACTTTTTTATACCGCTTATGCTTATTGCCTTTACTGGCATGGCATTTAACTGGAAAACACAAACTCAATCTGTATTAGAATTTGTAACGTTTAATAAAGTAGAACAAAGACCTGAAGCGCCAAAAATAATCCCCCTTTCTCAAGCTGTTTTAAATTATAACGAAGCAATAAAAAATGCAGAGAACGTATTTCCAGATGGTAAAGTATATAGAATTTACTTACCTAAAAAAGATGACGAAGCAATTGCACTGAGAATGCAAAACCCTGGCGAAAGCCACGCTTACAGCTGGGTTTGGACTAACCCATTTACTGGTAAAGTATTAAACTCATTTGACGCCAGTAAAACCAACTTCACAACACAAGCATGGAACTTTAAGTATAAATTTCACATTGGTGATTTTGCAGGTCCTATAGTGCAGTTTTTATGGTTATTAATAGCCCTTTCACTCGCATTTTTTATTGTAAGCGGTGTGTATTTTTGGTTAAAACGCCACAAATGGAAATAAATCTCATTAACACTTGCGTCATTAGTTGATAATAATTACCATTACGAAACTTATTATCAACTAAGACCCTCCCATGTTAAAAACTTCGCTTTGCCTTATTGCTGTTGCAATAAGTGCTAACACGTTAGCAAATGAAAATAATAAAAATGAATATACTTCTGATCAGTTAGAGCATGTGATTGTATCTGGCAGCCGAATATCAGAAAGCATTGACGAAGTACCAGCCTCAATTACCGTTATTAATCAGCAACAAATACAGCAGCATTTAAAAGTAAGCTCAGAGCTGGGGAGTTTACTCGCGCAAATGGTTCCAGGCCTTGCACCTAACACTGGCAGCTCAAGTAATTCAGGACAAACACTGCGTGGTCGCGCGCCATTAATAATGATTGATGGCGTACCGCAATCAACCCCTCTTCGTAATGGTTCATTAGGTGTAAAAACGTTAGACGCAAGCGCAATAGCGCGCATTGAAGTCATAAAAGGAGCAACCTCTATTTATGGTAATGGTGCCTCAGGTGGCATTATTAACTACATAACAAAACAAGCGCGTAGTGATGGTAAACCGGAAGGTGAAATAAGTATTTCAAGTCGCTTTAGCGCTGTTAAGTTAGCAGAAAGTGGCGGCGGTAGAATATCAGCAGCAGTGAACGGTAAACTTGATAAACTAAGCTATCTACTAACAGCAAGTTATGAAGAAAACGGCGTACAACGCGATGCACAGGGCGATATTTTAGGCTTGCAATATGGTTTATCTGATTCTGAAACTCAAAACTACTTTACAAAGTTAAGTTACGATTTTGACGACGAAAAACAACTTCAGTTTAGCTACAACTTTTACAGCTCACAACAAAAAACAGACTTAGGCGATGTGACTGGCGATGGCAATATAGGGGAAAAAACATACGCTATACACGTCCCTTTAGAGCTTCAAAAACAAGGTAAACCGCAAGGCCCAGAAGGTAACGAGAATATAACCCTAAAATATGTTGATTACGCGCTGTTTGAAAACACAAAAATGACCCTCGATCTATATAAACAAAATATAGAAAACGTGTTCTTTTTCTCAACCGCTTTAGCCAATCTTGATGAAGGTTACAGCGGTGGTCAATCGGTTATTAAATCAGATAAACAAGGTGCACGAGCCACGTTTAATAGCCAGTTTGATTTTGAAAATGTAACAGCCACCCTAATCTACGGCATTGATGCCTTAAACGATAAAACATCGCAACCTTTAGTAGATGGCCGTGTGTGGGTGCCAGAAATGGACATGGAAAGTATTGCCAGCTTTTTACAAACAAAATGGGTAATAAACGATGATATTATCCTAAAAGCAGGCGTAAGAAACGAAAGCATCGATTTGAGCGTAAGTGATTATCAAACATTAAAGCTGTGCAGAACCGAATCACAATGCTCAGTGCCATTGAGTGTGCGTGGCGACAGTATTAATTACGACGCGACAACCTATAACGCTGGTATAAAATACAATTTAACAGAGGCGTTTAGTCCGTTTTTTAGTTACTCACAAGGCTCTGACATTTCTGATATTGGTCGCCTACTTCGCTCTGCGACCGTTGAAGATATTGCGCTTATTCAAACCCAAGCTTCAATAATCGATAATTACGAAGTTGGTTTTACCTCACAGTTTGAAAACGTGCGTTTTGAATTTGCACTTTACAGAAGTACCTCAGAGCTTGGTACAAGTAGTGAATATAATGAAGTAACGGGTGTTTACGAACCCGTGCGTGCACCACAAGAAATATGGGGTTACGAAGGACTAGTTAACTACACTATTACCCAAGACCTTAAATTAAGTGCTACTTACAGCTATGTTGAAGGTAAAAACACCGAGACAGATGACTATTTAGGCGCAAGCCAAATTAGCCCACCTAAAGCAACAGCTAATGTAACATGGCAAACAAATGACGAACTATCACTTGCAATGAGCTTTTTATACGTAGGCGACAGAAAGCGCTTTGATAAAAACGCACAAGGCCAATACTCCGGCGATCAGGGCCCTGTTAGTAGCTACAACACATTTAACTTAAGTGGCCAATACAATGTTAACGCCAAGTGGAGTGGCTATTTTGGAATAGAAAACCTTTTCAATAGTGATTACTACCCAGCCCGCGCACAAGCATATACTTACGGTGGGTACAACATTAAAGGATTAGGCACAACTGCAACGTTGGGCGCTACATACCAATTTTAACAAATAAACACACACTATAGGCATGCCCTGCATGCCTATATGCTCAACAAATCCCGCATAAATAAACGTCTCAATTTTTATTTAAGGCGTCTATTAGATGCTAATGCAAATAAAAAACTGTCCATAAACCAAGCAGTAACGCAAACTTAAATAAGAATCAAAACCAATAGTAACGCAATGATTTTTATAGAGAAAACTTGCAATATAGGCTATTTGTACTACACTGCATACAATTGAAATAGTTAAGGCGATTTATCATGAAAGGTAATCAAAAAGTAATCGATGCGTTTAATACATTGTTAGCTAACGAATTAGCAGCAATCGATCAGTATTTTATACACTCGCGCATGTATGACGACTGGGGTTTAAACAAACTATACGAACGCCTTAACCACGAGATGGAAGAAGAAAAAGATCACGCAGACTGGCTTATTAAGCGCATCTTGTTTTTAGAAGGTGTACCAAATATGACTAAGCGCCGTGATTTACTTATCGGTAACGATGTAAAAAGCATGATGCAAAACGATTTAACACTAGAGCTTGAAGTAGTTGCGTGTGTTAAAGACGTCATCGCAATATGTGAAGAACAACAAGATTATCAATCTCGTAGCATTTTAGAAAAGCTGTTATTTGATACCGAAGAAGACCATGTTTACTGGTTAGAGCAACAACTTGGCTTAATTGATAAAATTGGTTCTGAAAATTATCATCAAGCACAAATGGCTTAGTAGGAGCATATTATGAAAGGCGATAAAGACGTTATTGCAGCACTTAATAAAGTACTCGCTAATGAGCTTGTTGGTATTAACCAATATTTTTTACATGCACGCATGTTTAAAGATTTTGGCTTTACGCAACTAGACAAAGCAGATTACAAAGTATCAATTCAAAAAATGAAAAACGCCGATCGTTTAATCGAACGTATTTTGTTTTTAGAAGGTTTACCAAATCTTCAAGACCTAGGCCGACTGCGTATTGGTGAAAACAGCGAAGAAATGATTGCAGCTAACATGAGTTTTGAACTTGATACTATTGGTGAGTTACAAAGCGCAGTTAAACTGGCTGAAAGCAAAAAAGATTATATTACCCGTGAAGCCCTTGACCACATTTTAAATGAGCAAGAAGAGCAAATTGATTGGTTAGAAACCCAACAATTACTTATTAAAAATACGGGTATTAAAAACTACTTGCAGTCTCAACTGTAAATAGTAACAAGCATAAAAAAAGCAGCTAAAAAGCTGCTTTTTTTATATCTAAGTTTTTATATGTAATTAAGCAACTTGATCCGTTACATCAGCAATCTGAATAAGTCTGCGATTAAGGATCTTTTTAGTACAACCACAACACTTACCGCATTGGCTGCCTACTTTAAGCTCTTTGGTTAATTCACGCATGGTTGTTGCACCATCGTCAATTGTTTGCTCAATTTTTTTATCAGTCACACCGTGACATAGACAAATATACATGAATACAAACCACTCTCAATTTCATTTAGTACGTACATACTAATCTAAACGAAAATGGTTATCAATTGTTATTTAGATAATATGTATTATTTAAAAAATTTTTTGGCCAGTGCCACTTAAATTGAGAATTCGCGGCAGCTTTAAAAAACTAAACTAAATTCAGCTAAAGTATAGTGCATAAATTGAGCATTGTTAATTAGAGCCTACCTTAAATGTAAGTAAAATTAGGTTTAGCTAAATATTTTAATAGTTGAATAGTTGAATGGTTGAATGGTTGAATGGTTGAATGGTTGAAAATTAATTACATTAAGGCTTTAAAAACCTTAATGTATAAATACGGAATTTACGGGTCGGTTATTTCCGATTTATGCCAGTGCAGATCGGATAAGCGAAGCGCCATCCGACACAGTAAAATACCTTGTCAATTATTATCAACATCTTATGTTGTCGAATGGCCGGAGATGGATGGTCGCAACCTTAGACACTTATTAGCAGTATATTAGTCAGTGTTAGTAAATTTTGCATAATTAGTAGTGATTTTCGTTCCTTTTTCAGTTTTTGTTATTATTGGTTTTTCAATAAAAACAACTGAGTTACCCAAATAGATCTTTACACTACCACTGGCTATTTCCGGTGTAGCTGTTTCCCACTTTGAATCAACTAACACTTCATAAGTAAGAGTTTTTGGCAAGAAAATCTCTACATTGTTACTGTAAACTCGATAATCATTATTTTTAGATGTTGTAACTTTATCTGAGTGTATCTTAATATCTGATGCCATTGTAGATGGCACTAGAAATAAAACACTACTGAAAATGGCTGCAATCATTGAAGATAACACTGCTATTTTGGATTTAGAGTGATTTTTCTTTAATGGGATTTCAGGCTGGAATAACTTAGTAACATCTAGCTCAAAACAGGAAGCTAATGCTTTAACAGTTTCCAATGAACCTGAACCATTATTTTCTACTCTTTGAATGGTTCTTAAACTTACAGCACTAACATCAGCTAAATGTTGCTGACTCCAAGCTCTGACTTTACGTTCTTCTATAATTTTTTTAGCGTTTAGTTTCATTTCCATTTGTATTTCTCACATGAATATATTGAAGCTATATCCTGTTCAAAAACTCCTTTTTTGTATACGACACATTTGCGTCACCTTAACGACAGGTCAATGCCATACTGCTAACAGCTTTATCAAAGGTTCCCTATCTTAGAGCGAAAACGTCCTTATTTCATGAGCTTCTATTATTATCAAATAGTGTAAATTATTACCAGCTATAAATATTATGCTTACTGTAGTTTATTTACACATATGAAAAAGGAGATAGTTTCCTTTTATTCTTACTAAGTTAATGACAACTCACCTGAGTGACGGCTTATCGCCCTTTCCTGACTATCAACTAATTGCCAAAAGCTAACTTTATTACTCCCGAATAAATTAACTATATTCGATTCTTAATATTTACCACGCAAAAGTTTTGTGGAATAATGCCCGCCTCTTAGGGGAGTAGCCCGCTCAGTAATGAGTAAACTTATCAACATAATTGCACCTCAAGTGCATGGTAAGTTTGTAATGTTGTAGCAAGCGTTATCGGCGAGACCTAGGTAGACACTATCCTCATGGCGGGAGATAGTTGTTTGCCTTGGTTTAGTATTCCCGCCTGTAAGAATCAATAATGGAAGTTTTTTTAACCTCAACCGTCACTGTCACACTTGCCGAAATAGGCGATAAAACCCAGCTTTTATCGCTCCTGTTAGCCGCCCGTTTTCGTAATAAAGGCGCGCTTATTCTTGGTATTTTAGCCGCAACCTTACTCAATCATGGTTTATCAGCATGGTTTGGGCAGTGGTTAAATAATAGTTTTTCTTCTGAATATTTACCTTGGCTTGTAAACATAAGCTTTATTGTAGTTGGACTTTGGTTGCTAGTTCCAGACAAGGACGAAGCTGTAAGTAGTAAATATGATAGCTACGGAGCTTTTTTAGTCGCTTTTGTATTATTTTTTATTGCAGAAATTGGTGATAAAACACAAATAGCGACGGTGTTGCTAGGCGCACAATATCAGTCTGTGTTTTGGGTAACGGTAGGAACCACGTTAGGTATGCTAATTGCTAATGTCCCTGTTATATACGCTGGTAATGCATTACTAAAAAGAATATCTTTAAACACCGTACGTGCTATTGCTGCTTGTGTGTTTGTGTCATTAGGTATTTATGGCTTAGTTACAATTTAATCAATGTTAAAGCTCGCCACTGTTAATTTAAGTGCGAGCTTTAGTTTTTTCTGCACGTTATTTATGCATTATTTACACAGTAACATCCCTTGGTTTGTGTAATTAAGAGGTTTGAGTTAAAACCTGCAGCTAAATTAGTGACCACAGTTTCAACAAAACCACTTCCCTGAGCACAAGCTAATCCTTCGGAGAGCGGCCCTGCATAAACAAATTCACCCGCTTTGTTAATAATAACAGCAGCAGGCGTTGCCGGAATAATGTGTTTAAGAATTGGTGTTAATTCAACTTCCACAATCTTTATGCCTTTATTCGTAGCAAAAGAAGTTAGCGATGAAATATGTGGCTTAGCCTGTATAGTACACCCGCAGTTTTTTTCTGTTATAAGCACTAAAGAGGGCTCACCATTATCAACCCAATCCAATTGCTTTTTAAAATTACTAAACCAATGTTTTTGCATTAAAATTTTTGAGCTATCAAACGGTTTTAGCTGCTCTAATTGAAAATAAACTAACCCTGCAACAACACAAATAAGCCATGTAGCTATAAGCGAAAATACGAAAGAGTTAGATTTATTTAAACTTGGCAATGCTTTGCTCTAACACATCAATACTTACATCGATTAACTGCACCTTAGCGGTTAACTGCTGCACTATTTGCGTATCTTGGTACTGATTTTGTCGCATAGTATCAGTACTGCTTGCTATTAATTCAGTATTACCTGCCTGCTCAGCTACAACTTGTGCAACTGAATCAGAACTTGAAGATACTGCGGCTATTTGCTCGCTCATTGCTGAAATATTTTCTTTCATTGCAGCACTAATACTTGTTAAATCAACTACAAAATTCACACACTGACTCATTGATTGTGTTGACGTTTTACTATTATTAACAAGATCTTTTAATGTTAGACTAATTTTATCTGTTGTTGCTTTACTATGGTTAGCCAAAGATCTTACCTCATCAGCAACAACAGCAAAACCTCGACCATGTTCGCCTGCACGGGCAGCTTCAATAGCAGCATTTAAAGCAAGTAAGTTTGTTTGCTCAGCAATACCTGATATCTCATTAAGAAGGCCTGAAATAACATCACCCGCAGCCACTAAGAGGTTTATTTTTTCTTCAGTATGGTTAAGTAGTGTTAACAGCTCTCTACTTTTAGCATCTGTTTGAAGAACTTCTTTTAATGCGTCGCTCGCAGCTTGTGTAATATGGTCTACTTGACGCTTTAGCACCTCACTTTCTTCTTCTACAAGTTTAAAACCATTAGCAACTTGAGCGCCAGAATTAGCAATATCATCAGTTTGTTGTGTACGCTGCACTGCACCACCCGCCAACTGATCATGAACATGTATAAGCTCTTGTGAGTTTTTTTGCAGTGATTCTGATTGAGTTTGTACCTGCTTAATAACATCCGATAAGTAATCTAGTAACGTGTTAAACCCTGCTACAGCCTCACTTTTAGTGTCATCAGCGCGAAGAGAGAGTTTAATGTTTTCAGGGTCTTTCATTATTTGCTCTGTCGCATAACTTAAAGATAAGCCAGCACGACGTTCGCGTTGCAACATTACAGCAATGTAGCCTGCAACTAACACTTCAACTATTGCGTATCCAGCATGAATAAGCACCGTAGTAAAAGCAAGCCTATCAGGGTCAAATACGTAAAACCCTGTATTTTGAGTTTGTAAATAATAAAAAGACAAATGATGAACTGCCACGAATACAATTGCAGTAATAAACACTCGCCATTGTACAAAAACAATTAACATGGGCATTAAAATAAATATTTCAAAATGGACTTCAATCAACCCAAAAGTTTGTTGTATGTGCAAAAAAGAAAACATCATTATGGCGGCAGCTACGACATGCGGGGTAACAGGGCTGTCCCCTTGTGTGTTTAAAAGCCATATAGGTAATAAACACAATGGCAAACCTATCATAAAGGCCTGCGCTAATGTGTCGAAATACAAGCCAATAGCGATAGACTCGACAAACAAAAGACTGAAAATAATTGTAAATAACCGGCCAATACTAGACATAAAAACCTTAAAATTGTTGTTTGCATTGTTGTTTTATAAAGCAGTCTGCAATATACGTGTAAAAACGAGTTTCAGTTTACTGAACACAATAATAAACTACCGACACATTAAAAAATAATACATTTAATTTACATTATATACATGCGGTCTACTTAATTATAGGCAGTATTTTTTTAAACGTAGGCGTTGCTGCTTTTTTTGTCCATTGAAAAATAACTATTTCAGCGCATGAAATTACCGAACCAGCTTGGCGTAGCTGTTCAATCGCCAAATTTTTATGTTGCGGATTTCTCGAGCCAACTCCGTCGTGTACGATAATAACTTCAAAACCATTTTCTATTAAATCTAAGCATGTTTGTAAAACACACACATGTGCTTCAGTGCCAACAACAATAACTTGCTTTTTACCATAGCTTTTTAACTTATCAACAAAGCCAGGCTCTGCACACGCACTAAAGTACGTTTTATGAAAATACGCAGCATTAGGTAACGTATTTTTAATTTGCTGATTAGTCTCGCCCAACCCTTTGACATATTGCTCGGTTATTAAGACTGGGACACCGTAAATAATACCCGCCTGCGCTAACTGCAATGTACTTTTTAAAATATTCGGAAAGTCTTTAATTGCAGGAGCAAGCAACTCTTGTAAGTCTATTATTAATAACACGCTATTTTTTGCATCAATATTAGATAAAACCACTATACTCTCCTTATGAACATTAACTGTTATCTATATAGATTAGCTCACTATTTGAAAATAGAGCTTTTAACTTTACGTATATTATTTGTAATTAAAAAATAAAAACTTATGCTATATTTACTATCTAGCTAAGTATCATCCTATCCTCCACTGAGAGTGTTTATAAGTGCGTTTGAGCAAACTTTTTTTTCATATCACCATTGTTTTTTTACTATGCATCCAAAGCACTTTTGCATCACAAAACTATGCTCAACAATTACAACGAATTTCTACTGACGAAGGTCTCTCGCAAAGTTACGTTTTGCAGACACAAGAAGATGAAATTGGCTATATTTGGATAGCTACCCAACAAGGTTTAAATCGCTTTGACGGATATAAAGTAAAAACTTTTAATGGTGGCTTTGGCTTAGATAAACACTATATTTATGCGTTATTTAAAGCCGACGACGGAAAGATTATCGTTTCAACTGATCTTTCTGGTGCGTTTATAATAGATCCCCTCACTTTAAAAACCGAAAAAATCTATTCAGGTCAAATAGACAAAGAGCAAAAGATGTTTTCTCCAATCTCCGCGATGACCCAAAAACAAAATACTTTTTACTTCGCCATAGATGGTCAAATATATACATTTGATGAGACGAGTAAACGCTTTACACTTGAGCTAGCTCTACCAAATGAAGGTGACTACATTAGGTCATTAACGATATATAAAAACTCTTTATATATTGGTACAAATGATGGTTTATACACTGCAAATATAGATAATTCAGAACTTGTAAAAATCCCTCTTCATCCCCCTGAAAAAAATACGATAGATAATATAAACGTCAAATTTTTAAGTGTTGATAATGAATTAGGATTACTTGTCGGTACTGTCGAAGGAATGTATCGGGTAGCATTTAATAGTGATAAAAATATATCTGCAGCAGACATCACAACATTAATACCTAATTATAATATATGGGATTATGCCAATACTGCTTACGGTGAGTTTGTAGCAACCGAAGAAGGATTATTCAGTTATCACCGCGAAACCAAAGAACTAGAGTTCATATTAAATTATGAAAAAAGTAAGTTTAATATTAGTGAAAACTCAATCAACGATCTAATGATTGATAAGTCCGGCGTGCTTTGGCTCGCATCTAGAACCCAGGGCGTGTTTACCTGGCCAATTAAAACCCGACGGTTTAAACATATTTTTTTACCCGGTAACAATACTATTCATGCGGCCTACCAGGGTAAAAATAATATTATATGGTTAGGAACAGAAGATGGAATTGCGCGCTACGACAAAGTAACAAATAAGAGTGAAGTATATTTAAGCTCGACCGACTCAAAAGCGATATACGGAGCATCTGCGGTATTTGATATTTTTGCGTCTTCGATTGGAGATGAGCAGTTTCTTTGGCTTGTTACTTTTAACGGGTTTAAACTTTTTGATAAGCAAACAGGTAAAGTTATTGAAAATAAAGATACAGAAAATAATATAATTAACCAGCCTAGTTTATTTGGTTTTGCCCAAGTTGCTGCAAATAAATATGCATTTATGTCTGATGATAATTTTTATCTTTTTAATGAAACAACCGGAAAAACAAGAATTATTAAGGGACTCAAAGAGCAAGTCGACCCTTTATTTTCTTATGCTTTTTATAAACCCCTCGACACACATCCTGAAGAGTTTGTACTTGGTACATCAAAAAGTTTTTTTAGGTACAACGAAAAAAAGAAAACTTTAACGACTATATTTCAGTCTTTTAATCCTAAAGAAGATATTTTTTACACTGTAGAAAACTTTTACTTAGACTCAAAACGGAATATTTTATGGTTGGCAACCACCCACGAAGGCTTGCTTGGTGTTGACCCAGTTACTTATGAGAGAAAACACTACATAGGATTAAAAAATTCATTTAATACTGACTCTATCTATTCGTTACTTCCTGATGAAAATGGTTTTTTATGGGCAAGTACTGACAATGGTTTATATCAAATAAACCTAGATACACTTAATGTGGTGAGTTATTCAGTAAAGGACGGATTGAATATAAACCAATTTACTCCTATAGCTGCAACAACGTTAAATGATGACAGGCTAATTTTTGGCAGCAATGTCGGAGCTCTACTCTTTGACCCTCTAGACTTTGATGAAGAAGAGTTATTTAAAAAAAATAATGTAGCGATTACTGATATAAATCTTTTTACCAAAGAGCTCAATTATTACCCTCATCAATATCTTAGCCAACCACTTGAGCTCAGTTATGAAGATATGGGGTTGACGGTTAGTTTTTCTAACTTTTCTTACCCCAATATAGACAAAGCGTATTATAAAGTTACCCTTTTAGGGCCTACGTCCCTTACATATGAAGACTTACAATCTAATCAAGTGTTTTTCACAAAGCTTCAACCTGGTAGTTACTCACTAAAAATATCAGCACATAATCGCGATGGTATTGTTACAAGCGAACCAGCCACACTCAACATCAACGTAGCCTACGCACCATGGAAATCGCCCTTTGCTATTGCCGCCTATGTAATTTTAATAATTGCCGTGTTGTTTTTCATTTTTTGGCAATACCGCAGCCGCCAAGTTGCAATTGAACAAGCCCACAGAGCGACTATTCATTCGCAAAAGCAAACAGAACTCGCGCTTAAAAATAACAAAAGTGGCGTGTGGGATTATAATTTTAAAGATGCTTCCGTAAGTACGCTCAGAGGAAGTGAATTAGGCTATACAGGCTTGCCTGTACGCGTACACATAGAACAATTTTTGGCGCTAATACACCCTGATGATCGACGTCGTTTTGAAAACCAATGGGAAAACTACTTCAAATACAAAAAACAACAAAACTGGCAAGCAACCTATCGCTTACAGCACAAAGATGGCCATTGGTTATGGTATCAAGATACAGGTCAAGTTATATATGATCCTCAAACAAATGAGCCGTTATATGTTTCTGGCATATATACTAATATCACAGCGCAACGTGCTAACGAGCAACAAGCAAAAATTTTAGGTGAAGCGTTCAGCCAAATAAATGACTGGCTCCTTATACTCGATAAACATTTAATGCCATTTTCTGCGAACAACAGTTTTATTGAAACATTTTCAAATGAAAAAGTAGCCACTAAAATTAGTCCTAAATTGTTCATAAAAGCGATTGGTAAAGATAAGTGTAAAGAGTTTGCTGGTATTTTAAAAAAATTAAAACCGACAGAAAACTGGCAAAGTGATGCTTATATAAAAACAGCAAGAAATAACGAACATCCAATTCATATAAGTGCCACAGCAGTTACAAAAGATACTGCAAGTTACTATGTGGTGGTTATTACAGATTTAACCGAGCAAAAACGTGCTGAAAACGAATTGCGCTATTTGGCTAATTTTGATCCTCTAACGCATCTCCCAAATCGTAGTTTAATGTATCAAAACATTGAAAAAGCGATTAAATATGCCAATGAAAGTAATACACAATGCGCATTATTATTTATTGATTTAGATAAGTTTAAACCTGTTAATGACTCTTTTGGCCACGCAGTTGGCGATAAGCTCTTGTGTAATATTACCCAAAGAGTGAACGGTATGCTCGGCGCAAACGCAAAACTTGGCCGACAAAGTGGTGATGAATTTTTAGTGCTGATTCAAAATATAAAATCGCTTCAGTCTCTTCGCGATACAGTAAGAAAAATTAGTAATGAGTTAGCTAATAAAGTAATTATTGAAGACTTCTCTATTAATATTTCAGCCAGTATTGGCGTTGCTTTATACCCATTCGATGCTGTAACCACCGATTTACTTATCCGTAATGCCGATGTAGCCATGATGCACGCTAAACAAGGCGGTAGAAACGACTTTAAGTTTTTTAGCGATGAAATGAATGAGCTGATAAAACAAAAGTTACTGCTCGAAAATGATTTAAAAGATGCAGTGAAAGACAACCGATTTTTTAATCACTATCAGCCTATCATCGACATAGAAGAAAAAACGATAAATGGCGTGGAGTTACTCATGCGCTGGAACAATCAAGGACAGTTGGTATCCCCAGCACTTTTTATACCGGTAGCAGAAGAAACCGGTTTAATAGAACTCCTTACTGAGCAAGCATTGCAACGAGCTCTTATTGAAATTGCACCTATACTTAGCGCAAACCCATTGTTTTATATATCTTTAAACTTATCGCCTAAACACATTTTAAAAACAAACATAACCCAGCGGTTAATGTCCATATTAGCGGACTCTCAAGTTCATCCAAGACAATTAAGACTTGAAATAACAGAGAGTATTTTACTAGAAGATAAACTCAAAGCAGCCAAGCAGCTACAAAACTTAAAAGCTGCTGGGTTTAAATTACTACTTGACGATTTTGGTACCGGTTACTCGTCACTCACCTACTTGAGCCAATTTCCTATTAATGTTATTAAAATAGATCAAAGCTTTGTAAACAGTATTGGTATAGATAAAGGGGATGAATCGATTATTAAGACCATTCTTTTATTGGCCGAAAACCTAGATCTTTACTGTATTGCAGAAGGAGTAGAAACGCGCGAACAGATGATCTTTTTAGCCGAGGTTGGATGTACTGTACTGCAAGGTTATTACTTTGCAAGGCCAATGGATGCTAAAGACTTACGTAAAAGCGATTGTTTTAGCAATATCATTGATTTGATTTGAAACATTAAAAGCGTGCTAATAAGTTTTACACGCTTTTATGTCTATTAGTTTGTATTAGTGAATGTGATGGCATTCGTGGCTTTCAATTTGTAATACACTATTGCGTACATTAAATTTTTCAGCTAACAGTTGTTCTACCTTCATACGACATGCTTCATCGTGTTTTTCAATAGTACAATGCTCTTTAAGTACAACGTGCGCCCCGACTACTACACCCTTATATTTACGCGTTACAGTGACGTTATGGACATTGTGAACATGCTCCATATCTGTAATCTCACTTTCAATATCTGCTACTTTAGGGAGTTTTGCCTTATTTAAGCGTAAACCTTTTATACAACTAATAATAACCTTAATACCGGTAAACAACACGAAAGAGGCGATTAACATGCTCGATAAAATATCGATAACAACCCAGCCCGTAAAATATATAAGAATACCAGCCACAAATGTCGATACGGTAGAAATCAAATCAAAGAATGAATGTAAAAATACCGCGTAAACATTAATACTCGCTTTGCGGCCTTTATATAAAACCCATGCAGCAGCACCATGAAACAAAAAACCAATAGCAGCAATAACCGACATTAAATAACTATTAATAGCCAGCTCATTTCCTTCATGCTGGTGTATATAGCGCTCACCACCTTCATACAAAATAATTAAACTGATTGCTAGGTATAAAAATCCGTTCACCAGACCACCCAAAAGCTCGGCTCTTTGATGACCATCGTTATAGGTTTTAGCAAAATGAATAGCGAGACTTGATGCAATCAGTGCGATGAATAACGAGCTATTGTGAACAAACAAATGCCCCGCATCGGCAAGTACAGCAAGCGAATTAGAATAATAAGCACCTATAACCTGAATTACCATAAACGAACACGTAATTGCTAGCGCAATAAGTAACCGACGACGAGAAGCTTGGTGTGTAGTGATTTCTGTCATGAAATGCTTGAATAACCTATACTTAAAGTGCAAATAAACCAAAGGTGGCTTAGAGTAGAAAAGGGTAATGATATACAGTACCAATTATAATACGTACCGCCCTCAAACGCACTAAAAACTTAGTAAATCAAAAAAAATGTGCTAATAATTAGTAGGGCTTGTTGAACTTCGGTGGTTGAATTTGCAGTAGTATTTTTGTTTTTTAGGCAAGGCAGAGTCTATGTAGTGTGGCTATTCCCCATAAATAGGCAATAACGCAGTATAAATACAAAACATGCGCTGCCCTTTGAGCTCGATCTAAGGACGATTAACACGCCCAAGTAAAAACAATAAAAAATACAATAGATAACAATTTAATTGTGGCTTAAACACATGGAGAGTTGAGTGAGTAATAACCTATCAGATGAAATATGGCGAAACTTGGAGTTACTGCCGTTTTGTGTATTACTTTATGATGCCAATGAAAATATATTTAAAGTTAACAGCCAAGCACAGGACTTGTTTGGCTTAAAAGACCAATCACATTTTAATAAAATTGATTTTGCACACATCACTTTGACCAATCATCACAGTAAAAAAGAACTGTTAATCGAAGATCTATTCTTAGACTATTTTACAGCAAATAATCAATGCCAGTTTGCTTT
>NZ_PJBR01000062.1:0-30262 GCF_002863625.1 Pseudoalteromonas sp. MelDa3
AATACTTAATGAGACATTAACTTAAAACATTTAAAATAAAAAAAATTTAAATCACATTTTTTTATTCAAAGCCCTTTATAAAATGCCCATCCTAAAGGATTGGATGAGCAGTTATTTAATCGGGATTTCCATTTGAATCTGTAAAATTAAAATCAGAATCGTCAATGTATCTACCCAAGTAAGGTACGAGGTCAAGTTGGTCTTCATCTTCCTCAACTTGTTTTACAGGCTCACTTTGGGTTTTATCTACAGGCTCACTTTGAGTTTTTTCTACAGCATTAGAGGCTTTGTTCAAACTACTGCTAACCAAAGGGTGATTCGGTTGGTTAACTGATAATTTTACCTCGCCCCCATTATTAACTAGACTCTCAAATAACAAACCTTGAATGGCTAATCTAATTAACTCATTAGGGTAGCCAGTTAACTGAGAATCATTGACCAAATGAATCCCAAGTTTACTTTCTCTTTTTATTCTCGCTGTTACTTTAATTATACTACTCATAGGTTAACCTCTAACGACTTGTTTGCCTGCGTAGAACAACCCCTCAACAACGGTAGTTAAATTATTTTCTAGTACAATCATTTTGTGATGTGGGTATTGCGCTCTAATAGCGGGTTCAAACGTTTTAATAGGTCCACCGAATAAAACAAAATAATCAATGTCATCACCGCTACCTACAATGTTTCTTACATAGTTTGCAGCCGTACTTGTAGAACTATTTATATTACCCGTTACGTCATATTCAATACCAAGATCATTATCTTCTTTTTTGCAGATTGGGAATGGATATTCGTAACCTCTAACCTTTAGCTTTCCATTTGTTTTCCAGAAAGCATCATCCACTAAGCGTCTTGATAGGTTGTTAGTTAATGAAAAAGCTTTTGATAGGGTCGGTATTATTTCATTCAACACAGTTGAAAAGCCGTTCTCAGTTGCACCACTTCTTTTTTCTATTGGGGTTAGTCCACGAGATGTACATACATCTAGTGTTAAGTATCCGGCATCGATACAAACAACGTTTGCTGTTTTAAAGTTTTTTTCAAACTCTTGTTTAGGTAGACTTGTGGCATAAGAGACTAATCCAGCAACAGGTTGTGGCAACACCATAGTCTTTTTAACTATTCGTTGCTTACCGCCTTTGAAATCATGCACACCTTCAGTTAGCTTTATAAGCTCATTTTTTTTGGACCAATGATTAACTGGTAGGCCAACAACAAGCAAATCAATAACACGATCATGCATTAGAGAAAGACTGCCTTTTAATAATGCTTTATATTGTTTGGAACCAACATAATGATCACTTAAAACATCATCAGAATCTTGAGCACTTAAATAAGCATCAGGCCCAACTTCAAAAATGTCGCCATCAATATCTACTTCTACCGTTTCACGCTTACCAATCCCCATATCGGCTTGCCCAATTCGGCTCTCATTAATTCGCCCAACAGAAGAGCTAAACGTTTTTATCACTGGCTTATCGTCACCCGACACAGTAAAACTTACTGTTCCGAACCCAACCTCAGCAGCTCTCACTATCTTCTTAGCCATTCTCTACACTCCTATATTTATAGTTCAGGCAGAGAATACACCCAGTAATTAAAAGCTTTAAATATTAGAGCACCCCAAAATGGCACCTCTAAGCTTTTATTATGGAACTTATTAGCTATTTTGAGTGGGCGAAAACAAAAAACACAGTCAATACAAAGCCACAGAACAAAATGGGCACAAAACCGGCATGAAAGCGGCGAAATATGGCAATGCGCAATTTATGGTATTGGATATGTCAATCGCTTATAGGCAAGTGGCATGAAAGCGGCACAAAAACGGCACCGCATGGCAATGCGTAGGGATTAAGGATAAGTAAACAACATATTGTTCACATGCTGCTTTTACCTATGAACAGCGTTAATGCATTTAATCTTTCCTTCTTATTAAATGCATTAACGCTTTAACAAAATGAGCTTCATTTCTCCTTTATTGGTATATCCAGCATTGTGATTGAGATGATGAACGATAAAAATATAAAGTCCAAAACCGCCCTCAATTAATAGGGTGAGATTTTTTTGACGCCCATTTTTAGGGCATTACCCCTAGTCTAAAACATATAAATTCATTAAAACTACCCTCAATTAATAGTGCATTCCCCCAGAACCTACCCACAATGGCGCAACTCTATTTATTTAGGGGAAATACTCTAAA
This sequence comes from Pseudoalteromonas sp. MelDa3, assembly GCF_002863625.1. Taxonomy (NCBI): domain Bacteria; kingdom Pseudomonadati; phylum Pseudomonadota; class Gammaproteobacteria; order Alteromonadales; family Pseudoalteromonadaceae; genus Pseudoalteromonas; species Pseudoalteromonas sp. MelDa3. Next base: position 2,201 of record NZ_PJBR01000062.1, read on the forward strand.
TTTCATGCTTCTCAAAATTAAAGTTTACAAAATAGTAAATCAACAAAAAAAAGAAACCGCCCACAATTAATAGGGAGAGATATTTTTTGCGCCCATTTATAGGGCAGAATATTAAATTAAACTGATAAAAATAATTAAAAGCGCCCTCAATTAATTAAGACTTCAATCAAAACGCCCATTGCGGGCATTTCCCAAATCAATCTTAACTTACCAAATAAAACACGAAATAAACAAATCTCTAAAACTTAATTCCCCCCTTATTAATTGAGGGCAGCTTTGGCAAAACCGCCCGTTTAGGGGCAGTTTGATAAAACTGCCCTCAATTAGATTTTAGGGCATCAATAGTAAAAGAAAACCTCACCGGAAGGTGCTCGAAATTTACAGCATGCATTTATACCCTCTGTATTTTTTTTCTCTTAAAGATAATTACGCGAAAATAACAACAAGACAGAAACAAGAGTTTAAAAAAGTGAACCAAGATGCATTTGAAGTACGGCAGTATTTAACTGATAAAAAGGACGACCTAGCTTTAAAGCTTGATTCGTTAGTGGATGGATATTGGTGTGCTTGGCGAGACATGAATAGACAAATCATAAGTCAAGCCGCTAATCCAGACCGAACCGATAAAGTCGGCAAGGTTGCACCGAGCATTCGCATATACAAAACCAAAAACCACAACCGAGTAACACTCAGGTGGCGAATTTACGAAAACAGTTGGGCAAGGCTGAATGTTGCTAAAAGCAATAAGCAGACGCTTCGCTACGCAAAAGAACTCAAGCGGAATAAAGATGGCACCACAAGTCGATTCCAGTTAGTGAAAAACGCTGAAAGCTGGGAAGTTAAATTAATTGATGAATTTCTAATTGAAGCAGAGCCAATTATCACACTTATAAATATGATTCATCAAAGCTTAAAGCTACTAAACAACACAATAACTTTAGAAACTAAGGAGATCCAAAATGCAGAATAAAACTGAAAATTCAATATCAGCTGAACATGTAAAGAATAACCAGGCGCAAAGAGCCACAACAAAGCATGCTGGTAAAATGAAAACAATCACTACCACGATTAACTATGAAACAGACCACACGCATTCATATTTAAAGCTTAACGAGCATAAAATTTTAAATGCATTCGAGCGCTTAGCCGCAATTCTACGCATGGCAAAAACCTCAAGCGTTGCGTACACAAGAATAAGTGAGTGGCATAGAGATATTAATTTAAATCTTGCTCAAGCTCAGTTGGATACACTTCATGAGCACCGAGTAGAGCGTGAGAAAAGTTTACCAGTTATGGGTGACTTTATAATTAATACTCCAGACAACTACGCCATGCAATTTGAAGTTTCGCACCCAGTAGGACTCACAATTACTCAGTTAATTGTTGCCGTGGACAAAGAGCTAAACGCAATTGAAAAATTATTTATGTTTGGTGCTTTAGATGATCTTGAGTATGAGCAAGCTTGCAAACAGGCAGCAGCAATTGTTACTGGTGTTACTGACAGAATAATGAAAGTGACTTCGCCGGGTAAACGTGAAGGTGGCCAATTTAATCCGCGTTACTATTTGGAGTTTTTACGTGATCCACAATTTAACATGCTTCAGCTGTGTGACATTCCTTATGAGGTAGCAAAAACAATACTGACTGAAGAACAATTAGTATTAATTGTTAAAGCTAAGAATGAAGATAGTGAAAGAAAGGTAGCCTAATGTCATTTGTATCCACCATGAAAATGCTATTTGGTATATCCACTTCTACCAAGCCGGTTTCCGGTGACGTAGAAGTGCTTAACGATAAACCTAAGCCCATCCACCTACAGACCAATGTAAGTGGAGAAATTTATTTGGATATTTATAACAGGCCGGTACACGATGCTGAAGCTCAATTTTACCCACCCAAAGTAAATGGTCTGAGTGTTTTTTGTGTAGATGCCATTTTAAAGCGCTATAAGGACCAAATTATAGCGCTTGAGCAACACGTAGATATTGGGTTTCATAGAACTACTGAGGATGGTGTTAATCTTTTTGGCGCGCGTTATTTGAGTGTAATTCGCAAGTTGGCCGAATATGTTCACATGCTTCCTGCATCTGAATACCACCACCATTCACAACCAGGTGGATTATTTCGGCACTCGCTAGATGCAGCTTTAATCGCTTTACGTAAGGCAGACAATCAATTGCCTCCGACCGTGGGCAAAGTGGACTTAGATGCACAACGTCGAGTCCGTTACATGTATGCAGCGTGGGTTGGGGCGCTTTTACATGATACAGGTAAAATTTTGACTGATATGCAGGTAAGTGCGTATACAATTTTTGATGATAAAAAAAATATAAGTGTACCAATCGCGAGTTGTGGGAAACCAATTAAGCCTTGGATACCACAAATTGAAACTTTAATTGAATGGGCTACCCGCAATAAAGTCGAACGATATTTTGTCCACTTTAGGGCTTCTCGTGTACACAAGGAACACGTATCTTCAGGTGCAACTCTGTTACCTCACATATTAAAAGGAGAGGGATTAGAGTTCATTATGGACTCCCCAGATGACTTATATAGCAATCTAACGTCTGCACTCAACGGATATGCTCATATCAATGGATACCTTGCCACTGCAATTCGTTTTGGAGATTCAGTGTCCACGGCTAAAGATGTCAAAACAATGGCAACTTCGGCTTTTGGTACCTTAAAAAAATCCAGAATGATGTCTATTGTCGATACGATGCGAAGTCTTAAAAGTAAATGGAATTTTAATACCGAAAAAAGTCATGCTTTTGTAATTGGAGATTGTGTTTTTATTCGTTGGCAATCAGCGTTTGATGGAATCCTCAAAGCTGCACGCGCTAACCACTTCGATGCTCTGCCAAATGATACCAAGTCACTATTAGGAATGATGGAAGATTTCAGAATAGTAGAGCCATTCGATAAAGAAAATCGCTTTGCGCTATTTGCTATAGGCAAGTTCACTGAACAAGATGTGATCAACATCATTGACAAAACAATCAGCATTAGTTGGATTGAGTTGATCAAAGTGGTGTATCGAGAGTGGATATATGATTCTGACCCAGTGCACCCAAACTTAGAAGGTTTGCTTTACCTAAGTGGATCAAATAAATATTTCATTACGAAAGAAGATGGAAGCTTTACAGAGCTAAGCTTTGACACTGCAGCGCTTAGCGAAGAAAAAGAGACGATAATTGAAGGTACGAACGAATTACATGACAAAGTTAACATTAGCACGACTAAACAAACCGTTTCAGTTAACACTGGTGTAAACGATGTTGAGGAAAAAACCAGTACCGCCAAAACAGAAAAAACAGTACCGCCTAAAGGTGAAGTAAATACCGGGGGCAAAAATCAAGCCACGGCCAAAAAGAAGAAAATGCCAAAGCCTAAAAAACCGGAGAAGGCGAATGTTACACCAATTCTATTTGAGAACGACACCGATACCTCTGTAGTACAAACTGAACTGACTTCACCTGCTGAAAGAACTGAGCAGGCTTCACCTGCGGAAAGAACTGAGCAGGCTGCACCTGCAGAAAAAACTGAACAGGCTGCACCTGCAGAAAAAACTGAACAGGCTGCACCTGCAGAAAAAACTGAACAGGCTGCACCTGCAGAAAAAACTGAACAGGCAATACCACCAGCTTTGGAGATAGAAAAACCTATATCCCACGACTATGTTTTGCAAATCAATAATAAATGGTACGTAGACGTAAATAAGTACGTTGAAGCCTACAACACTAATCAAATCGAAGCTGGACAAGAGCTATTAAGCAAAGGTTTTATAAGGCAAAAACTAGGTAGCTCATCCCTTGCAACACTTGTTCGGCGTCAAAAAGCGAAGTCTGTCGTTTGCTTTGAACTAACACCTTTAGGTCAGTCCTCGTTAACTGGCGCTGTTAAAAGCAGTTCAGAAACAAAAAAAAGTTTTAATGCCAATTCATCTAAAGCAAAGAGTATGACTATTAAGGAAAAAGATACTGCCGGTAAAGATAAATCTAGTTTTCCTTCAACCGACCTAACAGAGTTTGAATTCACAACAACAAGCATCAAAGGAAGTCTTGGCAAAATTTTGCTAGCTCACAAAATTAAGGTGGCTGGTGGTCCAGAACACATAAACATTATATTAAAAGAAGTAGCGTTAGTTAGCGATTCAAACCCATCTTTTATAAAGGGGATACGAATAAGCAAACTAATCCAATCAATGAAAGCGCGCTATAAACATGACGTAAAAATTAACGACATGAGTTCCTTTTCCATACAAGTCCACATACAAGATGTATCAAATACAGAGGTGTTCAGTGAGTAGCAAGTACAATAGAACAGATGGACGATACGTTGAGTTTCTATTTCGACCTATCTATGAAGTAAACACAGCAATAGCTTATGGCATTGGTGCCATAACAACTCCGTTTATGACTTTAGGAGCATTCCAACCAGGAGCAACCGTTTCATTTGGTATTGCTGGCATACTAGCTGGTGGAAGTTATTTGTATGCTATGAAAGCAAAACCATTAATAGAGCGTCAGTTAAAACTAAAACTCAATAGAAAAGAGTTTATGGATTGTAAAAAATTACGAGAAATCAACTCGCTTGAACCAAGAATAACGAATGACAAATTTGTTGACCCAAGACATAACTTTATGGGGTATGGGTTCGAATGGGGTTCAGAACATGCCAATCGTATTTATCAAGTTATGAATATGGACTCAAAATTAACGGATATAAAGCTGCCATTTTTTCTACGTAAAGCAACCGACGAATTTCAGCATGAAACTGAAGAGCTTGGTGGAAAACCCTTTATCCATGCCGTAGGCGATGAAACAGAAATAAAGGTTGTGGAAGATACATATTTCGGGCACACACTCATATCAGGAAATATAGGTACAGGCAAAACAACTCTATTACGCTTGCTTAGCCTAAACGCTATACATATGGGTGCTAAAGAAAGTTCAGCTCGCTTCAATATAAATGGCCAACAAAACAAGATAAAACAAGGCGACAAAACAAAAAATAACAGCAAAGTAATCGTCGTTATCGATCCAAAAAACGACACTGACTGGAAAGAGTCTATCAAGCAGGAAATGGAGCACTTAGGCTATGGCGATAGGTTTTTCAGTGTGCATCCAGCAGCACAAAGTGACTCTTGTCGTATACCGCTACTAAAGAACTTTGTACGCGTCTCAGAAATTGCTGACAGAGTAGCACCACTAATGGGAACTTCAGGGGGCAGCAAAACCTTTGAAGACTTCGCCTATGAACAAATAACATTTGTCGCTGCAGGCATGGAGTACATTGGCACACCTATTCGCTTAACATCCATCCAAAAAGCGTTGTCTTCAGGGAAAATACCGTTCTGTGAAAAAGTGTTACGTGTGTTTTACGAAAGGACACTAGGGCCGGAGTACGAAACAAAGCTTAATATGGCTGAGTACCTTAAAAAAGGTGTAGAAGCTTGGCAAGTAATGAGCGAATACTATAAAGCTCGTTTAAGTGAGTCGCATGAGAACGCGGCTATATTGGGTATTATTCAATTAATAGAACATCCTTCTGAGCATTTTATAAAGATGATCACATCGTTACGCCCTGTATTAACGGCGCTAACGTCAAAGCCAATGGATGATTTGTTTTCCCCTATTGATGATCCCGAAAGTGAAGATAAGCGAAGAATAGTAGATTTAGATAACCTCATGGAAAAAGGGGGGTGTCTGTATATAAGTTTAGATTCAATGACTGATAATAAAACGGCAGGTTTTTTAGCGCGTTTAATTATGGCTGAGATTGCCGCCGTGTCTGGTCGCCGTTATAACAATAACGACAAGAAAGCATCACGAGTTGCTGTTTTCTTAGATGAAGCACATGCCGCACTTGAAAATAATGACAGCTTATTAAACCTCCTTGCTGTTGGTCGTGCATCATCAATCGAGCTTTACCTTGCTACACAAACAATAAGCGATATTGCAGCTAAAACCGATGAGCCTACAGCAAACAGGGTTTTAGGTTTATGTAATAACTTCATTTCATTTAGAACAACTGATCCAAAGACCCAAGAGTATGTTGCTGCGCAATTTTCAAAGACAGCAATTACAAAAGTTCAAAATCAAAGTTCATCTGGTGCATCAAGTAGCGAAAGTATATTTGCCTTCAACTCAATGCATGGTGAGCGTTCAGCTAAAGAGATGGATGATTCATTTCCAATGGGATTAATGGGCGATTTACCCAAGCTTCAATATATAGCGCGGTTAGCAGATGGCCGTAAACTTAAAATGAGGTTACCAATTGTAATTAACAGCAACCCAGAGGAGCGAGCCAAATGGTTATAGATAAGTGGCGAATTGAAAACTTTAAGGGTTTAACTGCGCAAAAAACATGGCTTTCACTGAATGACATTGAAAAGCAATCATCTAAAAATGAGATACGAGCGCGACTAAATATAAAAAATCAGGATAAGTTTTTAAAGTTATGCAGTGATAACGAAACTGTATTGGAAGTGGCGAGAAACCTAGCGCTGTATGTTGGTTTACAAAACAAGATATACAAAGAACAGGTATTTAGCCTCATTATGAACGGTGTTGTAGACAATCTTGTAAATTCAAAAATTGAAACTCTAATTCTGGCAGTATCCGAAAACCTATACCCTATCATTTACGCAAAAGTGTCGGGCAGGCCAAGAGGCCAGCGATTGTCAGCCTCATTAACGTGGGATTTTACGAAAGAAAGTTTATATTCGTGGATTGAAAACAATAACTTTGAGTCAATTTCAACGACGGAACTTAACGTAAAGCTAGAGTACCTACGCAAAGATGAAGTAGGACTACTCATTTTAAATAAATTCTTTGACGCTGAATCAATTTTAAAATTCATGCATGCAGTTAAAAATAAATCACTAACAAAGAAAGCGCAATTGGTTGATTCAATCGGCGATTCAAATATTAAAATACAATTGTCGTTGATAGATACCATCAACCCGGCAGTAGTAAAAATATGTAACAAGGTCAAAGAGTACATGGGCAACATTGATATATTCAATAGTGGCGCACCTACTTACATATCCATCATTACATCATCATTGAGCGCATATTATGCAAAGGCTGAAATACAAGGACAATCGGCTGCGTATTTAGTTTTTTGTGAATATATTTCTAATCAATTAACTCAATTATGTTGCATGGAAATTCAATGTGAAAATGAGGTTTGGGATTGGACTAAAGAAAGCTTGCGTGCATGGACAAATAAACACCCAAAGCACAATTTAATAACCTTGCATACCCCAACGAAAGAGACGAATAAAAAACTATATTTAATTTTCAATCTATTGGTATTTAATCGTATTGATTTAAGTATTTGGGGAGTACCCGCCACAGGCAAAACGCAGGCAGTATTTTGGGGGGATGCACTATGAAGACTGCAATTACAAGTAAGCATACGCGTTTAGAAATATTATTACTGCTGTGCTCACTTTCGGTGGCAGCTATGCTACTCATGCTGTTGTTAACTGACCCTGACGAATATAATACGAATGTACTGCAAGAGTCATATCAAATCAAAGGGGCGATTTCAGAAAATGATTGGAACGTATTGCATAACCAAACCCTCTTTTTACAAGATAAATGGGTAAATGGGAGTGGGCTATACAAATGGTTTTTATCAAAGTTAATGCCTGAAAAGGACACTGAATGGGATGGTGTCATAGGGAGTACATTCCAAGAAAGACTAGCAATAAACGGGCAGATACTAGCGTATCAAATCGCTTTGCGAATAATGATGTTTAAGTATTGGTTGTTTGTGTCACTTCCACTTTGTTTAGCTTTAATTTACGGTTCTGTGAACAGGCACAAAGCAAACGCATATAGATTTGGTGGGGCTAAACCTAATCTGGTGCGTTTATATATAAAAATCATTTGGATTTCATTCTGTTTATTTACATTTTTTATGTTAGCGCCGAATTTTGTAGGAGGAGTGTTGCCCTATTTTCCATTTATTTATTTGATAGGTATTGCCCTATTGATTTCAGGAATAATCCGTAATTTCCATAAAGGTACAAGTTAAAATGATTACAAATTTACTAAGCAAATTTAAAAGAAAAAAAGTTAAGCAAGTTAGAGTACCACCTGAAAATTTAACGCAGGCCATATCAGAGTTAACTACAACTGTTGAATCTAAATTAGGACCAGTAGCAAAAGCTTATGCATTTTCACAGGTTTTTAAAACATTCATTATATTTGGAGGGTTTTTAACAGCCATATTAATAAACTGGAAGACAGACACATTAGAAATAAATAAGCCTAAGTATGTAGCGCAAATAATGCTTGAGGGTGAGATGACAGATGCTGGTGGCGGCTCTGGCTACAATTTGGCGAAAGAAATACAACGCGCAGATAGAGACGAAAGGGCGAGTGCAATAATGCTAATTGTTAATTCTGGTGGTGGTTCGCCCGTTCAAGGAGAAACAGCCTATTCATTTATAAAAAGTTACACAGATAAACCGTTAGCTGAACGAAAGCCACTCTATGTGAGCATTCAAGCCATTTGTGCCTCTGCGTGTTACCAAGCTATATCGCCTGTAGATAAAATATATGCCCACAAAAGTTCTATGGTCGGCTCTATTGGAGTGCGAATGGACTCATGGGATTTAACCGGTCTAGCTGAAAAATTGGGGGTTAAGAAACAAATTTTAACATCCGTGGATAAAAAGGTAATCATTGACCCATTTAAAAAGCTCAAAGTTGAAGATGAACAACTATTAAGAGACTCATTAATGATGCCAATGCACACGAATTTCGTTTCATCAGGCTAGAAAAGACAAGCTGGAAAACGATGCTGAACTGTTTAATGGAATGGTGTGGCTTGGTGAAGATGCAAAGTCAAAAGGTTTCATAGATGGAATAAGTAGCACAATAGAAGTTGAAAATGAATTAATGGAGATAACAGAGACTCAAGAAGCTAAGTCAGTTAGCGCTCAAGGTTTCAGCATTAGTCGCCTAATAGGTGGAATTCTATAAATGTATACTTTAGAGGTGCGATTTTAACCCTCTGTAAAATTTAAAATAAGCAAAATTAAAAGTAATAATGATTTTGCTGAGAAGGACTAGGAACACATTAATGTGTCCCTTAAACATTAGCATAGTTTAGAGGGGCCATTTTAGTACGCTCTAAAATTTTAAAATGAATAAATTACAGTGAATAATCACTTTGAATTAAAAACACTCATTAATCGGAGATAACCATGAGTATAGCAATCGCAAACATCGAAACTATGAATAACGTTAAAACATCTAAAAAAACTAAATACATTTTATTAGCACTAGCTATAGCATGTGTCGTGTTTTCATCACTAGCACTTGCTGCAGGTAGTGGTACTGAATGGAACTCGATATATACAACGTTTGATGGTTGGATAAAAGGTATTCCGGGTAAGACAATTTCGCTATTAGCATTTGGTTACTCTGTTTATAACATTACACAACAAAACTATACTATGGCTGCTGGTGCATTCCTTGGTGCAGTATTAATGGTAAATGCTGGTTCAGTATTAGATTTAATCTTTACTGCTGGTATCCCAGGCCTTTAATAACTAACTTAGTTTCCCTCCTAGAAAAAAGGCTCATTTTGAGCCTTTTTTTTTGATCTAAATAATTAGAGGTATCAAATACACCCTCTCTAATTTTATGCATTCGTCTGTTAACGGTAAATAATAGCGAATAGATTTTAATGAAGGACAAACAAATGTCAGATAATCCTTTTCAATACAGAATGCCAAAACGCATTAATGAGCCACTTACTCTCATATTGTGGCCAATGCATTATGTGCTAATGCCCATCATGTGTTTTGGATTTGGCATATTGATCAACAAACCAATGGAACTACTTACCTTTGGTTTAATTTGGTTTTTTACATTGAAATACACCGAAGAACGTTACTCAAGAGGTTTTATCCTTCACTTCCTATGGTGGCATGGTGCTTTGCCTTTTTTGAAAACAAGTAAATATATACCTGACCCATATAGTCGAGAATATTTTCAATAGGAACTGTTTATATGAAAAGAAGTGAAAGCAAAGTTTTAAAATCCGTTAGTGAGATTCAAACGAGTAAAACTAAAAACACAATAATACAATTCGGTCTGCTTGGTATTGCAGGGGTATTAGCCTGCGCATTGGCTTTTAAAGACACTGAAGTAATCGCTACGCCACCCAATTTCACCAAACCCTTAGTCATTGCAGGTAATGTAGCTAATAAAGAGTATAAATTACGATGGGCAGTTGCGGCAGCATCGATAGCAGGAAATCTATCGAAGGACAATGCTGACTTTGTATTGAATCAACTGGATAGCATGCTTTCACCTTACTTACGGCAGCAAATATTACCCTCTCTAAAAAAAGAGGTTCAGATTTTAATAGCAAGAGATGCAGAGCAAACCTTTGTTATCAAAGATGCTATTTACGACCCTGTAAAGGACTTGGTTTGGATCTGGGGTGACAGAACTATCAAACTAAAAGCCACTGCCAATAATAGCAACTTACCTCAAAGATGGACGTATGAGTTCAGAATTAAACCTTTCTCTGAACGCGCTGCTATTACACACTTTAACTCATACAAAGGTCTGCCAAAGAACCGTGATGTTGAATATCTGGTTGAAGAAAACCCAATGTTAACTGCTGAGCTTAAAAAAGTCATAAGTGACGATTAAGGAATGAAAATGAAATTAATAAATAAAATAACAACATCTATCTGTTTATCACTGAGCTTAATGCCGGCAGTCTATGCACAAGACGAAGGGTTAGACATACCAATACAAACAAACTTTGGTAGAAAACCGATGAATGCAACACCGGCGGGTCAACCTGCTTACACTGGTGCCGCTGAGCTGCGCGCTGCAACTAATAGCTTTGTACCTAGTGAAGCCAATAGTGCAACGTCGAGCGCTCATGCAACTAAAAGTAGTAATGAACGTGACTTCTTACAAAAGGTGAAGCAAAGTTTTAAACCTGAACAATCGTATAACCTAAAGCCGGGAAGAAACATTGTTATTCCTGTCGGGCAGGGATTTAGTAACGCCATACGCACGAACTTTAGAAGTTTATCTGTTAAAACGAGTGCAAACGCAGAGCAAGCTTTGCTTGAGGTTGAAGATGGCCACTTGTATGTGACGTTAAGAACAATGCAACCAATTAGTTTATTACTATCTGAAGACGGCGTTATTGAATCTGAAATTTCTATCGTCTTAGTGCCAATGGCTTCACCACCAGCCATGGTTGATATTGATATAGATATGCCAGCTGAAATGAAATTGAAAGCGCTTAATCATTTTAACGATATGGAAAAACAAAAAAAGATTGATAAAGCAACTCTTGAAGCACAAAACGCACCTGTGCTGCGTTCATCAAGTTATCAAAAGGGTATTGTTTCTATATTGAAACCGATAGCGCAAGGTAAGACACCATCAGGATACTCAATAACGAACGATATACCAAATTACCTAAAGCATCCGTGCCGTATAGCTATATATCATGAAGCGGGTCAAAGATTAAGTGGAAGCCAAGACTTTATTGATGTAGTTCTTGTGCACAATGATAGCGATCGAGTTTACCAAGTACGTGAAGAGATGTGTCTTAATGATGGAGTTACATCGGTTGCGCTATATCCAAAGTCTTACTTACAACCTGGGGAAGAAACAGAGATTTATATTATTCGTAAACTGAAAAAGGCAAGTGCAGACTCATATGGTCAGACTAGACCACGCTTAACAATGGGGGCAGGTGAATGATGCAGGAAAAGATAAAAACCTATATTGAAGACAATCCATGGTTACGCAAGGGCATTCTAGGAATCATATTTCTGGTTATTCTTTGGTTTGTTGGTGGATCACTTTTTACAGATGACACGATGAGTGAACAGCAGGTTGAAAGTCAGTCTGTAACATCAATTCTGGGCCTATCTGACACACTAGGTACAATGGATCAACAAGAAGCAGAAGGTATTGTTGATGAAATGAAAGTACGTTTAGCCGATAAAGAGCGTGAGATGGAGGCTAAATACAATAAAGACGCTGAAAACCTTGAGCAATTGAAACTTTCAATGCAGCAAATGCAAAATGAGATGTTTGAGCTAAAAAGGAAGAACGCTACGAACACAAAACCAATTGATATAAGCACTAAGTTGCCTAACAGACAGTTTCAAGTACAAGGTGAGCCAGTCAGTTACCAAGCAGATCAACAAAACCAAAATGTACTATATAGACCACAAACCGAGATAATAACGCAATCACCGCAAATTAAAGGCAACGTTATTAGAACAATTACTCAACGCAGTATACGTGAAGTGCAGCGCTCTGGTGAAGTAACAATAAGTGATATTAAAGTTCAGCGTTTGACGAATGATAGTCAAAATATAGACGATAGTCGTGAAGGGCAAATTGCTAAAAGTAATGACGAAAGAAACCCATCAGCAAAGGGTGATAAAGGTGAATTTACATTAGCAATGGGCTCAATATTATCGGGCACATTAATAAATGGTGTTGCGGCGCCAACCAAAGTAGGTTCACAAGATACACCAATCCCTATTTTACTTCGTGTAAAACGCGAAGCGATTATGCCTAACTTTTTCTCACTCGATATACGTGAGTGTATGGTCCTTGGTGCAGGTATTGGTAACCTAGCAAGCGAACGTGTTGAAATCCGAGCAGAAGCAATTTCATGTATTACCAATGATGGCCAAGCCATTGAAAAATCATTAACGGCTTATGCTGTGTCTAGTTCAGATGGTCTAACCGGTATACGTGGCACGGTAATCGAGCGTAGTGGTAAAGCGATAGGCAACTCTATCAAAGCAGGCTTTTTATCAGGTTTTGCAAGTGCTGCTGCGCCGCAGCAAGTACCTTCGATTAATACTGAGCTTTCTGCATCAACAGTATGGCAAAGCCAAAACCTAAACCAGTACGCTGGAGCAGGAATAATGGAAGGTGCAAGTAGCGCCATGGAACGTGTAGCTTCATATTACTTAGCAATTGCTGAGGCTATGTGGCCTGTTATAGAGATTCCAGCAGGTATTGAAGTGGATTTCTTAGTTCAGAAGGGAATGACCTTACAATTGAACCAGGATGATATTAAGGACCTAAAATAATGGCCGGTTATTTAACAAAACTAATTTTAGCCACCAGCATTGCTATTTTATTGTTGGTAAGCGTTAAAACTTACCAACAGACAAAACAAATAGCACAGCTGCAGCAACAAGTAAGTAAAAAATCATCTCAAGTGATCGCATTAAATGGTAAGCGATTAATTGATAAGTTTATGCGGGATGGAAACACACAAGCGGAGTCAATGGAGGCTTTCGCGCTATTAATAAAAATGATGGAGGATGAGGGAGTATTAATTATTGATAGTAATCAAACAATAACTGCGCCTACAGACAAGCAATTTAAAGACCTGCGCGTAAGCGATATAAACGCAATGGCTAAAGATAAAGGTATAAATATAGTTAAGTTTCGAGATGAAATAATCGAGCAGGCAAAGAAGGAAACAGACAGAATGATAAAGGAGTTAGAAGCGCTTCAAGGGTAGATTTAAAAAGGCCAAATACCCAACGGAGAGTAGTGTTGGATACTCGGCCTAACCCTTGAGAGACATAATACGTATTTCTATTTTTTAGGCTACTGATTAGAAAAGGGTACAATTAAGCATAAAAAAGTGATCATCATTTGTGAATTATCTTGATCTAACTATTTAAGCGAAGTATCCTTTGATCGAAATTCGATAAATAATTGAATAATTAACATATAGATAAGGCTAAGCACAACGAAAAACTAACAATAAAGTAACATTGCTAAGCAATAGAAAAATAAAAACCGACATAAAGTCGGTTCTAGGAAGGTTTTATATTTATGTAATGTTGTAAGCAACCAGCGCCAACTGGTAAGTCCCACGTAACTTAGGACAAGCTTATAACTACATAAAAATAAGGTCAAGGGCTTTTTTGGCTAAAATTTAAGTTATAAGTGTTTTTTTATGAAAATTACTCTATCTGATCGTAGCATCAGACCATGAGCGACACTGTAATAACAGGTCGCTCTGTGCATAGGCATTTGACTCCGCATTTCGATTTTAAAGCTAAAAATCCAATTGCTAAGCTGCTTATTGCTCGTATTGAAATGCATGATTTCAAACTTAATACGTTCTTAAACAAAGCGCGATACGCTGGTGGCATGCTAAATCTTGGTTTCAGTACCATCGCACTAGCGGCGCGAACTAACCGTATGCGAATAGAAAGAGAGCAAACCCTTCGCGAAACGATGAAGGCGTTAGTTTACTGTGCCTCATACAAACCCTATTCCGACTCCCTGTTTGAAATTAAAATGTCCATTAAAGCTTTGGCCAAAATGGTTAATCAACTTCACATATCAGAGCCAACAGCCAAATACCGCCATGGTCGTGAAAACTACAACCCTGTAATTAATGCATTAAAGGATTTAGCAGCTGCAGGGCTGGTCATGCTACAACAGAATTACAGCGTTAAACTAAAGCGCTATCAAAGTATGCGTATCTTCATCACCCCTGAGTTATTTGCATCACTTGGTATCAATAAAAAAACCGTTAAGAAGCTAATACACTCACAAAATAAGCACGATATTAAAAATGGATTTGATGTAAATAAATCAAATAGAATGGAGCATTTACGCGCGCAAAGTAATGCGGCCATACAAGAACACGACAGCCATAGCTTAAAAGCATTTAAGGCCCGTCTTAAAAATGAATTCAATGTTCCTGACGATATACGCGAGATGAAAGAAAAGGTAACGTCGCTAATTAAAAAGAAACAAAAGGGAGTTGGGAGCGAACAAAAACCAGGGGCAAATCCACTACAGGTGTTTAACCGGTTAGTTGTACAATTTAATGTGCCTGCGTTTAAAATTTATGAATTAGAAGAAAACATAAAACAAGAACATCCCTATATTGAGAAAGCCTCCCCCCCTTACTACGAGCTGTTAATAACACTACTTAAAGAAAGTCACCAATAATTCACTAGATGAAAGCACACGGCTGCTCTGCCAGCAAGAATCTCTCAAAAAAGCCCCAATTTCAGACAAAACCAATCCATAAATATGAGTTTAATTATTAATTAATGCTACTAAAGTTGAGGGCTGTTATTTTTAGAGCAATTAATTGGGGGAAGTTTTATCACACATACTTAAATAAATTTATTAGAGCTGGTTTTTTAGCCCAGCATCTAATTTAACTATTAAAATTCATCACTATCACTAATAGACATTACTACTAGATTATTTGGATCTGAATAATAATCTGTAGGTAAAGTGGCATCAAACATTAACAATAAATCGTCATCCTCATGATTATCTTGATTAGGTAACAACACACCTACTTCTCGCATTTGCTCATCAGTAGCAGTATCAGCAAACATTGATGAGCTAGTAGTAATCAAGAAAAACACACCCATTAAAATTACGATAAAAATAATCATAAAAGACTCCTAATGAACTGTTGGTTTAGCAAAGCGTTCAGACTTTGCTTTAATAGATTTAATTAATTCTTGGCTAGACCCTTTGACTAAACCAAGTTGCTTTTGTGCCTCAAGTAAACGTTTATTGAAAATTGATTCCATTTGATTAGATGCCTGTCGTTAGTTGATGTGATAATAATATCAACATTGGAAATTTGGGCTACTGATTGAACAATGGTTACTTATAGGCATTCGATGGCAGATAAAGGATATGCAATTTGGCTAACTAAGCTATGTAGGCAAGCTTATTGAGTTATGAATGGAAACAAGGAGTAATCTGGATTATTGAAACGACCGGCAAAGAATACCAGGCAAGAACATACCCTTTTATGCCCTGAGCAATAATGTAGTAATAGGCAAAAAAAATGCGCTGTTCAGCGCATTTGAATAAGTTTAACGGTAAATGTTAGTTATTAAATTCTAACTTACGCTTAAGTGCGTTTAGGCCTTTTAAAGCGTTGAAGGTAATTGCTTTACCGATCGGCAATGAAAAAGACATTAATGGCAAACTTAATTCATTGTTTTTATTTAAGTAGTGCAGCTTAGCACCCAATAGATAACTAAAAACGATGTATATATCTTGATGATAAGCATCTGTCCTAGAACAATATATTACCCGGTGAAAGATAGAGCTTTTATTATCAACTGGATGGTGTGCATCACGGACATTAAAAACATTAACTGGTTCGCCACAGCACTCACATGAAGTGGGTCTAGCTATTTGTACCTGAACACCATTAGAACATGCAAAACCTATATTAGCGCTTCTATTACTTTGGAACGATTCTTTGATTGGTTGAGCTATTAAGCTCTCAACTTTACTCTGTACTTTTTCCATTCTAATTCTCTTGTAATAATTGCTGGTAACTCGTTGTTGCAGAATAATTTTAATTTAATAATCAGGAAGTGAATGTGTGATTCGCTTCCTCAATTGTAAAACGACGATACTGGCTGAAATTGTATAATAGCGTGCACTTAAATTTAGTCGTCATAATCAAGGGCTCGTGACATAACAAAACCAGCAGTGCCATCATGCACCACCTGCGCCCAACCCCAATCATCCAAACCAATTAAAGCAACCTCATCACCAACATCTAAACTTCCGATAACATTGCTTTGTGGGTGTGCATTCTCTCTAAAGTTAACAGGTCGATTAATAACTGCAACGACCTTTTGAATATTTCGATCCATTGGCTGAACTTTAACCTCTTCATCAATTTCAATGTCATTCTGTAACTCTAAAACATCATTTTCACTGGTTTCAGTTTCGCTCTGTGACTTTATATCAATCAAGTCAGTTTCAATGGCAACAGGGGCAGGAATGGCCATTGGTCGAATATCTTCATTGACTCGCGCAGCATTTAATAAAGATTGCTCTGCAAAGCCATAAACACCTAGTTCATCTTCAACAACAAAAACACTGCCGTTTTGAAGTTCATCTACAACATTGAAACGAGCACCGCTTTTAACTAGGACTGGGGGAAGGGCGTTTTCCTGCGCGATTGATGCTACATAAATATCTTTTTCGGTCGTTATTACTTTTTTTGAATCAAGTATCAAGTTTTTGTAAGGTAACGCTCCATCGACATCATTTGAAATAGCCTGTGTTAGTAGTGGCCACGCCTTGCTGTACGACTTGTAATAATTGATGTAATACTTTGCCAGGGTGAACGATGCGTTATTGTCGCCCTCTGAATGTAACTTAATCAGAATTGATTCTATGAAAGGGTGATCTGCACTGATGAATGTTCCTCTGTCATAGAGTGATACTAAATCAGTCATTGCGTCTGTATTACCATGTTTGGCAGCTACTTTAAGCCACAAAATAGCAGGAGAGGCATCATTCAACGGTTGTTCTGTATCAAGTTTTAATAATTCTGAGGCATAGATGTATTGCGCGGTATCATTTCCCGCTTGAGCGGCTGCGATAAGCGCTTTTTCAGCTTGTTTTATTTTCCCTTCACGCTTTTCTAAAATGTATAGATTTAGGTAGCCAAGTGCATCCCCTTTTTCACCCGCTTGAGAATACAAATTTCGAGCTTCAATCAAGTCATTTTGCTGTTCTTTAATATAGGCCATGTTAACTAACGACTTTACATACCCATTATTAGCCGCATCTTGGTAAGCGATATAGGCTTTCTCTAAGTCTACCTGACCGAGAACACCTTTTTCATACAACACGCCAACCATGAATTGTGCTTTTGGATTACCTGATCTAGCTGCGCGTAGTATTAATTCCGACCCTTTTTCGGTTAAATCACCTGCGACATTCACTTGCTTTGTTAGCATTAACTGGCCAAGTAAAAGTTGGGCTGAAGTATCACCCACACTGGCTTTTTGCTGTAGGTCTGTGATTTCGTTTTGCTCAATACTCAGTGCGCTAAATGAGATTGCAGCCAGTAGGCTCGTGTAGATTAACTTCTTTAACATTATTTATTCCGCTTATGAGATGTATAAGCGTATTAAAACGTTTTTAATCTAGGAAGTTAAAAAATAGAGATGCCTAAAAAGGGGTGTGTAAATTTAAATGTTTGATATTTGATATAGAATAGATGGGGAAATGGCGCACCAGTGGAGAGTAACCAATTCAAAACTGGCGCGACACCAAAACTAAAAGTTTTTTCTGCTCAAACCCTTAGAGCAGATCTTCATTTTACACAACATTCCTTTTAATTCAATGTGTAAAATGAGTATTTCAACACAAGAACAAGGGAAATTATTCTCTTTATAAATAACCCTTGTTCGCCAATATATTATTGGGGGGTAAACTAGTAAGGGAACGATACAGGGCTAAATTCGGGTCGCCGGTAGGTATTAGATATAAAAATGAAAAAAGAGTGCTCAGTGGCACTCTTTGATGGTTTTACTCAAAATCTGAGTTAGGTGCAAAGCCTTCGCCATGCATTGCCTGATATTGATTGTTAGGTTTTGGGGCGCTCTTGTGTAGTTCTTGCTGCTGCTGAACTCCCGCGCTTTTCTGTTGATATTCGATATGAGTAGCTGGTGCAGGTTTAATATCTAGGTGTTGATCGTCACGTTCGTTTGCATTGTTATCGGTGTAAGCATGGTCTTTCTTTTTACCATCTAAAAACTTGATAGTGTGGCCTTTAATCTGTTTATGATAAACTTTACCTTTCACTGAATGATTCTCAATAGAAGTGCTTTGCTCACCGAGTACAAACACCAAGCTCCCTTTTTTGAGGTATGTATTTATATTTTCCGCCACTGAACCTGTAAAAAACACATCATGACTTTCAGTTTTTTGCTTATTAACACCATCGCTTTTGTAATATGTATTTGTACCGATACGAATATTAACGATAGCTGTACCTTGTGTTGTATAACGAATAATCGGGTCTTGGAATAAATTACCTAGAACTAGC
The DNA here is from genome assembly GCF_002863625.1 of Pseudoalteromonas sp. MelDa3. Classification (NCBI taxonomy): domain Bacteria; kingdom Pseudomonadati; phylum Pseudomonadota; class Gammaproteobacteria; order Alteromonadales; family Pseudoalteromonadaceae; genus Pseudoalteromonas; species Pseudoalteromonas sp. MelDa3. Next base: position 21,098 of record NZ_PJBR01000062.1, read on the forward strand.
ATTTGATTGAACATAATAAAATTCTCTTTAAAGTTTGTTGGTGTATTTGTACATTAAAACATCAATTATATTTATGGCTACTAACCTAGATTTATTTACTGGCCTTTTTGAATTGCTGGAATGACGCTGATTTGTTTTCCGCATTTAATAGACAGCGTTCTGTTATGAAATACAGGCTAATAAGTAACAATGCATATTTAACACTCTCTTTAAAGACAGCAAAAACGTACTGAGTTTCGCTAATAGCGGCATTAGCATCCGTTGGAATATGCACTGGTGGAAGGATAGATAACCAGATAAACATAATTGACGCAGTTAGAATGACCGTTAAACAGGTTGCTGCAATAAAAAATCTTACAAATCGATATACATAATTTAAAACATTCATTTATTTATCTCTCTAAGTACAAAATAATTTAACGTAGTTTTACCTTTATTGAAGGAAAGTGAAAAAAATAGAGAGGGTAAAAACACCCTCCCTAAATTTATCCCACTACCTCAAAGCGGGTTTGACTAAGCTCAGAGAAATCATAATAGGTTGAATAATTACCTTCTGGCTTTGCAGCGCCCTTCGTAGATGCTTTAGTAATAAGCGCCTCATCATGCAAGTAAATACCCTGTACACCGTTTTCTTTAGCGGTCGTTATATTTGAAACATCATGTGCAAACACATCGGTAGGGTGGCCATTAAGTAAGTAGTCACGGCCTCGCAGTAATACGTGATTTATTAAGCCCTCTGAAATGGTGCTATGCGTTGTATAGCTAGTTGTCTGCCTAAGCTTTAAATAAGAGCCTATAAAGTAATAGAGTGAAGGTACATTGTAGTTGTCTCTTGCCTCATACCCACTTGTGCAAATACTGATTGAAGAACTCACACTCAACCCAAAGTCAGTACCAAAGAACTGAGACGCTTTTTCTAAAAATGTTTCATCTTTGCGTACTGAAAAGGAAGATAATTGCTTTGTTACTGGGTCTGGACACATTGAATCAGCGAGTGTATTGATAGCTGCCGATGCTTGAGTGATTATGCTGATAATGTAATCTTTATCACTTAACGATACCGCTTTTCTAAATTCACTGCGTTCACTTACGCTTTTGGCCACTACCTTTAATTCTGCCAGCGCATTTAATGACTCGCGTTCCACCAGCTCACTCACGAAAGGGAATTGCTCAAAGCGATGGTTATTATTCAAGAGCAACTTTGTAAAGTCTCTATGCAGTAAGATATTAGCCAATTGCAGGAGTGATATTTTCATTTCTTTTGGTGTTTTAATGGCAAGCATTGGGTAATCCTCTATTGATAGCTGGTGGTTGAAATATCGCTTACAAAAGCCATGAACGAATTACTTTTGTATTCACAACCCTCAAAAGTGACTGCACTAGGAAGTTTGCCTAAAACATGAAAATAGCTACGCGCTTTACGCCTAATGTGGCAAATTGCATTTTTAGGTATAGGGTCGCTTATGTCGCCTTCACGTAAGTTAGCTTTAATGCGTAGAAAATTAATTTGAAGTTTCTGCTCTACCGCTTTAGCTTTTGAATAAAGCGCGTTTAGTTCAGGGTACATTTTCAACAGGGCGGTACTGTGACGATGTTCTAGCGGTATGCGGCTCTTAGCATGTAATCGAACTTTCATGCTTGTACGCTTTGCGTCAGCGACTTCATTGTGTAAGTCTGGAATGGTTTTAATACGAGCAAGGCGCTCTTGGTAAGTATCTATTTTCATAATGACAAACCTAACTAGATTGAATATGAGTTAAGTTTGCCAGAATAAGATAATCACGCTACTGATTGGGAATGGGCTAAATTTAAATACGGAACACCTATCTAGGTGAGTTTATAAGTTACTGAATGAAAATGATTCTAAATAAATATTATTTGTACCAAACTCTGAAACCGCCTCTTTTGATGCCAGTTCCAGAGCAAAACCAACACATCCCCCTTTAGCTGCAACTGTTTTACGAATATCTGTACCACTTTGCTTACAGAGGAAAATAAAACTATAACTATTCATTGTGTACTCCTTTCACCACAAAATTAACAGCCCTTATCGGTGAACCCAAACATTGTCCAGATTTCAGGGTCGATTGGCAAGGCATTCACGGTAAAAGATTTTAAATCTACCATTGCGCCATGCGCCATAATTTCACCTTCACGGATTAATTGCCAAAATAGCTGGGTCATTTGTAATGCTATTGCATTGTTTATACCGAGCGTTTGTGATCTCATAGCTTCAACGTGTGAACAGCTTTCTGTCTCAATATACTCTTGTGTTTTTAGTTGCCCACCATATAAGTCAAAAACAGAAGGTAAGCGACTGAATGGTAAATCTTTTCTCTGTTCATATGAGCCAAGCACAACTTGTCCATCTGCTCTGCTGTTCCCACCATCAATCCATAAAACTTCGCTTTTTTGTCTTTTTTCTAAATGCTCACCCACGGTGACACGCGCAATTGGGTTATCAACACATGTAAAAACAACACAGTTGTTGGGAATATATTTGTTTATATTATCGGGCGTAATACGTTCAACTACATACTTCCACTTTAAGTTACCAAACGTATTAAAGCGGTCAATGAGTGTCTTTGCTTTTGATAAACCGAGATCAAAATGGTAGAACGACTGTCTCCCTAAATTAGTGGGACTAACTACATCATCGTCAATTAAAGTTACGTCTAGGCCAGCACTACCTAATTCCATTAAAGTGTAATTTATTTTGAAAATTTGGCTTATTAACTCAGAGCCAGTACCACCAGCACCAATAATTACAATTTTAGTTTTTTTATTTTGAAATTCATTATTCGTTAGCCATTGCGGTGATTTATACATTTTATGCTCCTTGGGTTAATGATTTAAAAGACACGGTAGACAATACAAGCTCACTCGCTTTAGGTTCGCGATTTTCTTTTTCAAATTTCTTCCAAAAAGCTACATGCCCCGTAGTCGTCACCTCTTTTTTACTCTTAAAGGTTTGAGTGTTATTTACGTGGCTAAAATTCGTATCAAATAACGCTGATTCACACGCAGTACGTATTTGCTTGCTATCTGATTGAACGTTATCAGGCAATGTCGCAGAGCCTAAGCAGAGTGAGCCATTAAGACTTACATTCATCAATGGGGCGTTGTAGAGCTTTGTTTCAGGGGTTGGGCGAGATTTTGATTTACAGCTAAACACTCTTAAATTTCGGGCATTACGATTTAGAGAAAAAATAAAAGATGGTGCGTGAACTTTTACAGAAAATTTAGTTTCAGCAGAAGTAAACCAAAGTGTTCTTTTTTGAGCGGGTACGTACCAGATTAATTGATTATCGCTTGAATACAAAATATCTGTATCTATCCAGTTACTTTCACTTTCTATAGGATCATCATTCAAGATGGCGAGTGCTTTTACTGCTTGAGCAATGTCAATGAACTTACCATCTTTGATTTTATTATCAGCATCAATGTCATGGTAAGTCAGATAAGTAGATGAATCATACTGATTGACAACTATGGCACAACGGCCTTTCATGCCGCCTACTTCTTGGATATTAAAGATTTGCTTTATATAATCATCAGAACTCTTTTGTGCAAACATTCTATTCGCTCCTATATTTCAATATAGGTTCATAATAAAATATTTGAAAATTCAGGCTACCGAACGGAAATACCCAAACTAAAAACTAAATTGCTTTGAACGCTGACTAAGGAAAGATAAAAAGTTCATACAATACGAATTAATCAAAGTGTTTCTTACGGTAGTCATATCGCTGTCAGTCAGTGATACTTTATAGTTTAATGTTAGCTCGTTTACTTCATAAGCATGATTATAAACGTCGTCAATCACGCTGTAGGCAGCTTCATTATCACCACAAACGTAATCAGTTAATACAAACGTTCTTAGTCCAACATGATCTTCATTATCTATTTCTAAATAGCCGTTGTCAGTTGCTTTACTGGCTACATCATAAATTGCTGTTAGTATTTTAGCTGAACTTGCCTTTTTGTTGTTAAGCTTTGAAAACATTTCAGGGTCTTGAAACCTTGATGCCAAATAGCTAAAGCTGGCGATTCTAGTAAGTATTCGATGATAAAAAGTCACCAGTTCCTCTAATTCAAAATCTATACTTAGACGGCTGGTGGCGAGTTCATCTACGTAATCTTCATCACAGGCCGCTAATCGGTCTGTATCCAAGTCATTAAAGTTCATTAAAATTGATTCAGATACTTCAATGTCATAATTTTTTTCAATTAGTGCGAGTAAAGGTAACGCTAACTTAACCCACGCAGTTTGCCCTTGTAATTCGTCTAAATCTAACTTGCTCGATAGTAACTTATTAACTTGTGCAATTGTTTTGGTGTCCGTGATTGGCTCACCACTTTCCATGTGGTTGTAATAAGCTGCGTTATGACCTTGATCGAATAAGTTACCCTTGCATAACAATGACACTAACGCACTGGCTGCTTTAGAGTTAGAGCGAAAACTATCAATGTTAACAATCAAACACCCTTCGATACTAGGTGTCTCAAATACAAGTTCAGAATTGTTGTAAGCAAAGTCAAACTCAGGGCTAAATTGAGCATCAAACTCCTCAATTAACTCAGTTGGTACACCACCAGCAATCAAGTCTTTTTTAGCAGTGTCTACATGCGGCATAAGCTGTTCAACAAGCTTAACGGGTACGTTAGCAAGTAAGTTACGAACAAGATTAATTGACTCTTTTGCTTCATCAATCGTTGTCGGACGTAGATTAGGTAGTTGATTTGGGTGAATCAAATTAAAATCAATGGCATTAATAATGGCAGTAGAATAATGCTCCATAAAGTCAGACACTTGGCTTAAATAATAGCTATCATTTAACGAATTAAAATAATCAGAGTTTTCATAAACAAGTGCTTCACCAGTAAGGCTAACTAATGGGTTAGTTACATTAATGGCGGTGCAAACATTCTTAATACGTGTATTGGCGCGTGTATTTGTTTTAATTTTTGTTTCAAAACCACAACCTTTGATGAATCGCATGTTTTGTATTCCTTCTTAAATTTTATGCTTGCACTTGGCTTACTAGCTTTCGTTTTTACTGTGCTATCACTGTTTCCAGCTTTGTTAAGCTCAATCAAATAATCTAAATTTAATTGAGCTTGCGGTGTTAGCCGTTCGTTTTGCATGGCGGTAACTCCACTTCGTAGAGAATTGAGCCATCAGATTGCGGTACACCATCTACTTCAAGAACATGTGTGAAGCGAAACATAGGGAAGTTAACCATTAATTGCTCAACATTTTCTTGTAGAGAGCCATTAGGTAAAGGAGCTTTAATTTCACGCGCACCGATTTTAAAAACTCTTGTTTGTGTATTCATTGTTATTATTCCTTAATTAATTAAATTAAATGCTGTCAATATCATCGAAGTCGTTAAATAAATCGAGGTCAACTGCTGGTGGCTCTTGAGTTTCAACAGGAGTTTGAACAGGCGCACTTTCAACTACTTTTGTAGCTGGTGTCGTTGTAGCTGCTGGTGTTGTATCAGGATTGTTTTTTTTATTTGCTTTAGGAGCTGGGGCTTTGTTGGCCTCAACTGCTTTAGTCGCATTATTCAAGGCATCAATAAAGCTAGAGTTATTCATATTAGAATTAGCTTGTTCTAATGGAGTGCCAGCACTATGCAGAAAGTCATTTAACTGAGTTTCAATGCTTTCAGGTGTACCTGTCATAACCCAAGGGGTTGATAGAGCTGCACGAAGGTTAAAATGGCTCTCAGCGTTAGCCTTACCATCTTCTAATATGTCAGATTTACCAGACTTGCTTAATGCCGCTAATTTTGGAGTGAAAACGATAGCAAGCTCAGAGTCGCTTTTTGATGTAACGTTAATAGCTACACCCGCTAATGCCGCGCTATCAATGATTTTTTTAAGAGTGTTTAACATGGTTATCTCGCTTGGTTAGTATCTATGTTTTAAGTGTCTACATAGTAAAACAAACGAAAAAAACCGCTACTGATCAGGAAGTAGCGGTTTGGGTTGGGAAGTTATGTAAAAAGGGTTTAGCGTTTAAGTAGTTGCAATAACGCTGGTGGCGCGTACTTCTGCCAGTTAAATTTAGTGCCTAAAATTGACTTAATAAAATCGGTCTTTTTGGCAGAGTGCATTGTTTTAAAGCTATCCTCCGCTTGTTCATTAGCGGCTTGTGCAAAGCCACTACCAGTACATAGCTGTTTAAGCCCCTCAATTGTATAGCTTGAAATATTTTCTTTACTCGGCTGCCATTCTTGAACTGCTTTATCAGCAAGCCCATCAATGCTTTGAAATGCTAATTTATAAAATTGGAATGCATTCGCATTATCAGCACCATCACTTGTTAATATAAAATTAGTAATAGATTTTGAAAGTTCATCCAATATTTCTTTTTTCGATTTGGTTGAAGCAAGTTCAGCAGCGATTTTACCAACATTATTAAACCCTCTTTGTTTAGAGTGGGCGCTGGTTACACACGCAACAGCAAGGCTTAATCTAAATAGCTCGTTATCTTTTAATTCATTACGAGCAAAGTCCACCAGCTCTTTTTTATGTGACTCAATGACCACGTTTGAAGGTTGGCAAGCAACAGGTTCAACTGCCTCTTGTGTTTCAACAGGCGAACTAGTGTTTTCAGTATCCGTTTCATTAAGAACACTTTTATTGTCGCTGTCTAATTTCGGAATACTCTTTTGAATTTTATTCGTTTTTGCTTTTTTAGCTTTAGCGAGTGCTGCAACACACTTATCATTGCAGTCAACATCAATACACTGACTTTCAATAACAGCACCTTCATGTGCTGGGCGGTCATCAAGTATATTGATACGCTTAGAGCAAAGGACGCAACCGCTAGTGAATTGTGCTTCACCCACGGTAGTAGTATCAACTTTTCGTCTGTCGGCTGGATTAGACTCACTAAAAAATAAAACTTTACCGTATTTTTCTTCTAATTTATTTTTTTGGTCACTTAAATATGCTTGTGTCTTATTTCGGTAGCATGTACCAAACGAACACGTAGAGCTTTTTTCATCACCTAAATCGAACAAACCAACTTGGCGCTCACTGTTATGTTTACATGAGTTACAATCTGCTTTATCAAATTTGGCCGTACCTAATGGCAACTGAACTTTAGTTGCTCGTTGTTTTAACTCAGCGACAGTCAATTTTTCATCAATAACACGTATTAATGTGCCGATTTGTATTTTCTCTGGCAGGATAGATAAAATCAAAGCATGACCAGCTTTAATCTTGCCTTGGTCTAGTGCGTCCAGCACTTGATCACAACAATGAACAAGCTCAAGACGTTCGTTTAGTTTTTTTACACTCCACATAAGTCGCTTGGCTGCACTCTCTCTATCGCCATTAAAAAAGCTTAACCAGCGTTTTGACGCTTGGATTTGGCTAACAAAGTCTAAGTCCTGACGCACTGTATTTTCGCAAAGGTGCTGCTCCATAGCTGCACGGTCTGTAAGCTCTTTATGCTCAACATCAATTAATTCTAAACCGTTACTGATAGCCGCTGATACGCGCCTGTGGCCAACAACGATTTCAAGCTTACCTTCACTGTTTGTGCGAACAACAGGCTTTTGTATAATGCCAATATTACGAATTGACTCACACAGTTCGTTAAAGGCCTGTTCATCGTTTTTTCTGCGCGTGTTACCCCCTTTAAACTCTTTTAGTTCAGCAGGGTTAACAGTGATGCTACGTGAAGCAATAGATGCATTTGCCGTAGTAGCTACGGTTTCATTCTTTTCAGTTACAGTATTCATTAATAATCTTCCCAAGACTTAATAAGTTACAAGTATGCTAACCAATTGCGAAATTCTGGCTACTGGTCAGGTTCGCAGTGGCAGCACTATCATGCGGCTGGTTTCATTTTCACCTTGGATAACGAGATATTTATCTTTCGGATGTTGTCCAATTCGCGCAATTTTGCTTGTTACGTTAGCCACTGCTTGCATTAGGAAGTTTAAATTTACAGATAGCGCATTTTCAGGTTTAAGAGTCACCTTTGATTTAAGATAGTCCTCACCAAGCGTTTTACCGCCTTGCACTGTGCGTAAATGGGTTTCTTGAGTTGCATCGTCAATCAATAACTCTATAGCGGGTAGACGCTTATCAATAGCGGCAGATAAGCGCCCCAATGCATCAGCCATATCTTTTTGCTCTAAATCCATTAACCAATCTGGTTCATTTAAAAACAATTCGGATAAGTCAGGGAATTTATTATCAAGTAACTGAGAGCGAATAAGTGTACTTTTAAAGGTAATTTCACACGAATTTGTATCGCAACGTAGGCGAACTAATTGACTAGCATCATTTTCTTTTAGTCCCTGAATCATATCAATTAACTTAGTTGGAATAACGATATTGAAATCATTCTTAGAATTTGTAACATCAAGCTTATTATCGTAAACACGGTATCCATCGGTAGCAGTTAAAGAAATTACTTTTGCTGAACAGTTTAGCTTTATATTTACACCATTTATGGCAGGTCTTGTGCTGTTTTTGATAGCCACAGAACCACGCGCTTGCCCAAGTACGTCTTGAAGTCGCTTTAGGGGAATAGTTAATACTGAATGTTCAACACTTAACTTTGGTGGTGCTGGGTAGGCACTAGGGTCTGCGGTATCAATTTTCATTTTTGAACGTTTGGCAGTAATTAACCCACCATTTTCGCTAAAATCATCCCATGAGATTTTTACAGGCTCGTTTGCATCAAAAGACGTATAAGCACTAACAATCGATAAAAGCTTTTCACCTGAAAGTAAAACCTCTTTATCTTCACCCAGCATATCTATATCGCTTTCAAAATTTTCTATTCTACGCGCCATAGACTGACCACCATTTGAAGCACTCGCGTAGGCAGCAAGCTTGCCACCTTTATTAGTAATAAGAATACGGGCGAACTCAAGCACACCGTTACTCTTTTTGTTTGAGCAAGCAAGTCGAGCGATAGGGTTTAAAATTGATATAAAGTCTGCACAGGGTAATTTAATAAAAGACATAAGGGCTACTCTCCGTAAAAGTTAAATCAATAATACGTTTATTTGAAATCCTGACTACCGAACGGTAATTAGGTTGAATCCTACGTAAATAATGGGGTTAGCTAGTGTTGAAGATAGTTTGAGCGTAAAAGAGTCAATACGTACAAGCGTATTAGGTGATCGA
>NZ_PJBR01000063.1:0-29588 GCF_002863625.1 Pseudoalteromonas sp. MelDa3
GAGATTTCTTTTTTACTATAAAGGGTATAGATTGAAGAACCAACAAGTGAGGCTATTATTAAAAAGGCGATGGCTATAGTTATTAAAATGCTTTTTTTCAACATGAAAATTATGATATTTCAGAGTATTAAGATGCTGTGTATTATCGCTGATGAAAGTACAGAACAAAAGAATTTTATAAATTTAGGTAATACTTTTGGATTATTTAACTTTAAATTCGATTAAATAAATAATATGTGATGTACGCTTAGTTGGTTCAAATATTGCTCTGTACTACTGAGCTTTTTAAAAAAGATTGTTTATATACTAACCGCACTTTTTAAGTGCAGAAAAAATGAATTGTTGCACTGTAATAATGCGTAAATAAAGTTTTGGTTAACTTACAACGTGTTTAATGATTTTGAATGGAATCCACATCGCCTTTTTGTTTAGTTGTATGGCCTGTGGCAAAGATTAAGTACCCTTTTTGGTTTAGTTGGAGCCTGCTATGTTGAATAAACGTTTTTTTAAAACAAAAGATGAAGCTGAAGTAACCTTTGAATTTTCTCATCCTGAGGCTGAAGAAGTTTGCTTATTAGGCGAATTTAATGATTGGCAACCTGTGCCAATGAAGCTTAATAAAAAACAAGGTGTGTTTAGATTTAAGCAACGCTTACCTATCGATCAACAATTTCACTTTCGTTATTTAATAAATGGAGACATTTGGGATAACGACCACCAAGCTGATGGTTATATTGGCAATACATTTGGCACAGAAAACAGCATAGTAAATACTCAACGCATTAATTAAGGCGATTCAATGGATGCTCTTTCGCAGTTGTTTTACCTGCATGGTATTGGCTTTGAATTCACTAGGTATACAGGTGAACAGGTGTTTTTTAGCGAAGACACGCGTAAACGTGCTTTGCAATGTTGTGGTGTTGATACAAATAACGAAGCCGAAATAACTCAACTAACTTATGATTTAGATGCATCGCTTTGGCTGGATTTAGTACCCAGCGTGAGTTTAGTTGACCAAAAAAAATGCGCTTTAAAGCTTCGTATAGACGAACGTCAGCAGTATTTAGCCGCCAACATTAATGTCCCTTCTCTTGGGATGAATATAGCGGTTGAGAACCTTTATAATTTGGCAGTTACAGGTGAATATTACTTACACGGCGTTCGCTATATTGAGCTGGCACTACCCATAGAAACTATGCCAATTGGCTATCATGACGCTAATGTTCAAGTAGGTGAACAGCATGCAATTACGCAACTTTGGTGTGTGCCTGAGCAAGTCTATCAAGTTGAAGACACAAAGCGCACAGGGTTATCTATTCAGCTTTACACATTAAAAAATAAAGCGCATTTAGGTATTGGCGACTTTGACGATTTACTAACGCTTACAAAATTATGCAGCTCGCAAAATATGGATTACATATTACTTAATCCACTGCATTTGTTATTTGCTGATATGCCAGAGCGTGCAAGCCCTTATAGCCCTAGTAGTCGGGCTTTATTAAACCCTCTTTATATTTCTATAGTATTAAGCGAAGACGCACAAAATAACGCAGTTCTACATGACCTCATGCAACAAGACGACGTAATTACACTTATAAAAAGTAATGATCAATTTATAGATTATGAAAATGTAAGCCGTATAAAGTATGCGTTATTTGAAGCGCTTTATAATCAGTTTGAATTAACGGCAAGTGATGAGCGTCGCCAAGCGTTTACTGATTTTTGTAATACTCATTCTACTACGTTAAATACCCTCGAATCAGATAACCTAACATTTGATTATTACCTGCAGTGGCAAGCGCATATGCAATTGGCACTGTGTCAACAAAGTTGTGCAGAGCGAGGTATGGCTATTGGCTTAATCAATGATTTAGCTGTTGGTTGTGCGGGTGATGGGGCCGAGTTTAAAAATCAAAAGCCACTGTTTAGCCAAGGTGCAAGTGTAGGTGCTCCACCAGATCCATGGGCCGAAGCTGGTCAAAACTGGGGGCTTCCAGCACTAAATCCTCAAAGTCTTAGTAATAATCACTACCAATTCTATCGCTCGCTCATTCGCGCAAACATGCAAAATGTAGGTGGACTTAGAATTGACCACGTAATGGCTATTAGGCGCCTATGGTGGTGCTTTGAAAGCAATGGTGAACAAGATGGCTGTTATGTTTACTACCCGTTTGAGCACTTACTCGCCATTTTAAAAATTGAATCACATATTAATCAGAGTATTGTTATTGGAGAAGATTTAGGCGTTGTGCCGCCAGAGGTAAGGCAGGCTTTGGCATCTAGCGGTATTTTTTCTAACAGCTTATTTTATTTTGAAAAACAACACAGTGGTGAGTTTTTATCGACAGATGAGCTAGCAGCACAGTGTTTGTTAATGATAGCCAATCATGATGTACCGCCTTTTACAGGTTGGTGGCAGCATGCTGATTTAAATATTAAGCAACAATACAAGCTTATAACTTGCAGTGAATACGAGCAATTAAAGCAACAACGAGTAGAAGAGCAGCATAGGATACTACGATTTATTAATCGCCATACCAATACAACCGAGCTTTTATTACATAGTAATTCAGTCGAAGTATATAACGCACTAGCATTGTGTTTGGCAGGTTCTCAATCGCGTCTATTTGCAATTCAAATAGATGATTTAGATGAGCAGAAATATCCGGTTAATATCCCCGGGACAGACAAAGAATATCCTAATTGGCGACGTGTATTAACGCATACCAGTGAAGAAATTTTTACCAAAAATGCCTCACTTTTAGCTGCTATCGATTCAATAAGGAAAGGTTAAATGAGCAGTACAACTAATGAAAATAGTTACGATGCACAGGTGCATGCATTAAATACAGGACGATTTAAAGACCCATTTAGCTTTTTAGGGGCACATAAAACGGATGTTGAGGTTGAAATTCGTTTTTACTTACCTTGTGTAATAAGTGTGAGTGTTACATTAAATAATAAAAGTATTAAGGCGCAGCGCTATAAACAAAGTGACTTATTTATAGTCAAAGTTGATGCGCTGCCCACTGCGCCTTATCAATGCATTGCTCAGTACACAAATAGCAGCACTACCTTTTATGATGAATACAGCTTTGAAAGCACACTTGATGCAGAGGCAATGTATTTATTTAACGAAGGCAGCCTTGAACATGCGTACTCTCATTTTGGTGCACATTTTAGCACTCAACAAAATGTAGAGGGCGTGCGCTTTTGTGTATGGGCGCCTAATGCTGCAAGTGTCTCTATTATTGGTGAGTTTAATTTTTGGCAAGCTAATCGCCATTTTATGCGTTTTCATCCTGCAAGTGGTGTATGGGAGTTATTCGTACCAGGCCTTAAAGCCGACATGTGCTACAAATTTGCAATTACCGCCCAAAGTGGAGAAGTACTCGAAAAAGCCGACCCCTATGCATTTAAAATGCAACAAGCACCGGGTACTGCAAGTGTACTGCAGTATAAACCAGAACCTATAACGCTCGGCGCTCAGGCACTTCAAAACAGACAAAAGCGTAATCATATTGATGCGCCAATTAGTATTTATGAAGTGCATTTAGGTTCATGGCAACGCGCTGAAAACAACCGCTATTTAAGTTACATAGAGCTTGCTGACAAACTCGTTAGCTACGCCCTTGAAATGAATTTTACCCACCTGCAACTTATGCCAATAAGTGAATACCCGTTTGATGGTTCGTGGGGGTATCAGCCTGTTGGTTTATTTGCACCTACCAGCCGTTTTGGCGACTACAACAGCTTTAAATACTTTGTAGAGCAGTGCCACAAAGCTAATTTAGGTATTTTACTTGATTGGGTGCCTGGGCATTTTCCAAGCGATCCGCATGGCTTACATCGATTCGATGGCACTCATTTATATGAGCATGCCGATAAGCGCCAAGGTTTTCATCCTGATTGGAATACCTACATTTATAACTACGACCGCCCTGAAGTTAAAAGCTTTTTGATTTCAAATGCTATGTATTGGTTACATCAATTTGGTTTAGATGGTCTGCGTGTAGATGCCGTAGCCTCTATGTTGTATTTAGATTACAGCCGAAAAGAAGGCGAGTGGATTGCTAATTGTTATGGCGGGCGCGAAAACTTAGGTGCAATTGAGTGCCTAAAGCAAGTCAATATGCGCAGCTATAAAAACAACCCAGGCATTATGATGGTGGCTGAGGAGTCAACAGCGTGGCCGGGTGTCACCCAAAGTGTTGAGCACAACGGCTTAGGCTTTGGCTATAAGTGGAATATGGGTTGGATGAACGATAGTTTGCATTACATGCAGCACGACCCTTTATACCGTCAGCATCATCATCACGAAATGACTTTTTCGATGGTATACGCTTTTAGTGAAAACTATATATTGCCATTAAGCCACGATGAAGTAGTCCATGGTAAAGGATCGTTAATTGAAAAAATGCCAGGCGATGATTGGCAGAAATTTGCTAATTTACGCGCTTACTACGCATTTATGTGGGCACATCCGGGTAAAAAACTCTTGTTTATGGGCGGTGAAATTGCACAGCGAAAAGAGTGGGGACACGATCATTCTATCGATTGGCATTTACTTGAGCACCAAAGCCACAGCGGTATAAAGCACACCGTAAAAGCGCTCAATACCGTTTATAAAAACCAACCCGCGTTGTATGAGCTAGATTCGAGCGCGGCTGGTTTTACCTGGATAGATAACAATAATAATCAGCAGAGCATTTTGAGCTTTGTTCGCTATGCTAAAAACGCAAAAGACTTTGTGGTTGTTATTGCCAATTTTACCCCCGCGTCCTATGAAAACTACGTTATTGGCGTACCGAGTAAAGGGCGTTATAAAGTTGTTTTAAATACAGACGATACTCAGTTTTTTGGCTCTGGCGTTGAGGTAACTAAAGATTCATCGCAGATAGTTCACGCTATAAATGAATCAAATCATGGGTTTAAACACAGTATTTCAATTGCCATTGGTGGCTTAACAACTATTTACTTACAAAAGGTTGATGATGAGTAACCAATTTGATGTAGCCCCCGGTAATGTAGAACCGCTAGGTTCTAGTGTTATTAATAATGGGGTTAACTTCGCGCTTTATGCGCCAGGTGCAAGCCAAGCCTATGTGTGTTTGTTTGATAAAAGTGGCCATTCAGAAATTCTAAAAATGGCGATGAATATTAACGAAGGGGGTATTTGGAGTATTCATATTTCGCCATTAAGCGCCGGCGCACTTTATGGCTTTAGAGTTGAGGGTGAATATAACCCTAAAAATGGTCAACTATTTAACGAAAATAAACTACTGATAGACCCATACGCAAAAGACTTGTTTGGTGAGTTTACATGGAGCGAACGCCATTATGGGCAAATGCCAATTGGCACTAAAAGCACCGTAAATAATGCGATTGATATACCTAAGTCAAAAGTAGCACCCCCTACGTTGTATGCGCATAAAAAGCCAAACCACCGTTGGTCAAACACGGTTATTTACGAGTGCCATGTTAAAGGCACAACGTGTCGTCATCCTAAAATACCTAAATCTCTACAAGGAAAGTTTTTAGGGTTAAGCCACCCAAGCTTTATTGAGCATTTACAAAGCTTTGGCATTACAGCAGTTGAGCTTTTACCTGTTCATTCTTTTATTAGTGAGCAATTTTTAACAGGAAAAGGGCTGCAAAACTATTGGGGTTATAACACGCTTAACTTTTTTACCCCCCATAGAGACTATTTAGTAAACGACGATATAAACGAGTTTAAGCAAATGGTGCGCGAGCTTCATGCTGCCGACATAGAAGTTATTTTAGATGTTGTTTATAACCATACAGCAGAGGCTGGGGCCGATGGCCCTATATTATCGCTAAGAGGCTTTGATAACTTAGCGTATTACCGCACAGTGGAGGGTCAGCCTAATGTATACATAAACGATACCGGCTGTGGAAATACCATAAATATTGATCACCCTAAAACACTGCAACTTGTACTTGATAGCCTTCGTTATTGGGTTGAGGTAATGGGGGTTGATGGTTTTAGGTTTGATTTAGCGACCATTTTAGGGCGCTCAAAAGCAGGCTTTAGCTCTGCGCATACTTTTTTACAAGCAGTAGCCCAAGACCCTGTGCTTAATAAGGTTAAGCTAATAAGTGAGCCTTGGGATATAGGTCCTGGTGGCTATCAGCTTGGGGCATTTCCGCCGCCATGGCGAGAATGGAACGATCAATACCGCGATGTAATTAGACGTTTTTGGCAAAGTGAAACGGGCATAATTGCCAACGTTGCAAAACGTTTGCATGGATCGTTTGATATTTTTGAGCACAGCCAACGTGGACCGCTTAATAGCATTAACTTTATAACGAGTCATGATGGTTTCACGCTTGCCGATTTAGTGAGTTATGAAGAAAAACATAACGAAGCTAATGGTGAGCAAAACAGAGATGGGCACAGTGCAAATCACTCGTTCAACTGTGGAGTAGAAGGCTTTACCAGTGACTCAAAAATAAACGCACTGCGTTTGCAACAACAAAAGAACTTTTTACTTACTTTGATACTCTCAAAAGGTGTACCCATGATTGCCGCTGGCAGCGAAATGGCGCACTCTCAAGGGGGTAATAATAATGCTTATTGCCAAAATAATCGCACTAGCTGGCTTGCCTGGAAAGATTCTCAGCTTAATCATTCGTTAACACGATTTATTGATGATGCTTTAAAAATTAGACGCGCGCACAGTGCGTTCAAACACAGTGTATTTTTAGATGATATAGACGAGCGTTTTACCGTTAAGTGGTTTACCGAACAAGGTAAAACCATGACCGACGCTCATTGGCACGAAGATACCAGACAGTTTTTAATGTATAGCTTACTTGATAAGCAAAACAATCATGCATTACTGATGGTATTTAATGCCAGTAAAAAAACAGTTTTTTGCCAAATGCCGCCTTCGCCTATTAATGCGCCGTGGCAAATGGTTTTATCAAGTGTAAATAATGCATCTGTGAGTAGTAATGAAGATGCGATGGTTGAAATTTCAGCACAAAGTAGTTGGGTTTTTAGTGCTAATTTAGAGGATGTAAGTCATGGCTAAACAAAGTGAACAAGTGTGTGTAGTAAAGGGCTGGCAAGAAGGTCCTGTTATAGATGAAAGTACGCTTAAAGATGACTTAACACGGCATTTTTATTATACCCTAGGTCGCGATAAGGTCGGCGAATCAAGACTGTATTTATACCATGCTTTAGCGCTGACTATTCGCGACAGACTTGTTGCCCGCTGCAGAGAAACGAATCAACAAATTAAGCAAGAGAAACGCCGTAAAACGGCTTACCTTTCTCTTGAATTTTTAATGGGACGTGCGCTGGGTAATGCAATACTAAACCTAGATTTAGACGACCAAGTTGCTGCTGCATTACAAGAATACTGCACAACAGTAGAAACGCTTGAAGATGCCGAGCACGACGCAGGTTTAGGTAACGGTGGTTTAGGCCGCCTAGCTGCCTGCTTTTTAGATAGCTGTGCAAGTCTAGCGTTACCTGTCATTGGTTATGGCCTACGATACGAATACGGCATGTTTAACCAATCCATTAAAGATGGTAACCAAATTGAGCAACCAGATAACTGGCTGCGCGAAGGGCACCCATGGGAGCTAAGCGCGCCAGAGCATGCAAAACGTGTGAAATTTGGCGGCTACGTGCAAAGTTACACAGATAAATTCGGCCGAGAGCATCGTCAATGGATGAGTTCACAAGATGTATTAGCTGTCCCTTACGATGTACCTGTTCCAGGTTATAAAAACAATATTGTAAATACGCTACGCTTATGGAAATCAGAAGCGACAGATGAATTTAATTTGACCGAATTTAATGCAGGCAGTTACTCAGAAGCCGTCGCACAAAAAAACCTAGCTGAACAAATTACCATGGTGCTGTATCCAAACGACAGCAGCGAAAATGGTAAAGAGCTTAGATTGCGCCAACAATACTTTTTATCATCTGCGAGTATTCAAGACGTAGTTGATCAGTGGGTTTCCCAACATGGCGAGAACTTTAGCGACTTTGCTGATTTTCATGTTTTTCAGTTAAACGATACACACCCAAGTATTGCTGTTGCAGAGCTGATGCGTATTTTAATTGATGATTACGAACTTGATTGGAACGATGCTTGGCAAATCACTACTAAAACAATGGCCTAC
This sequence comes from Pseudoalteromonas sp. MelDa3, assembly GCF_002863625.1. Taxonomy (NCBI): domain Bacteria; kingdom Pseudomonadati; phylum Pseudomonadota; class Gammaproteobacteria; order Alteromonadales; family Pseudoalteromonadaceae; genus Pseudoalteromonas; species Pseudoalteromonas sp. MelDa3. The sequence goes on from NZ_PJBR01000063.1 coordinate 8,161, forward strand.
ACAAACCATACGCTACTTCCTGAAGCGCTCGAAAAGTGGTCTGTTTCGTTGTTTTCAAAATTATTACCACGCATTTTAGAAATAGTTTACGAGATAAACGCACGCTTTTTAGCACAAGTTGCACAGCAATGGCCGGGTGATGTTAATAAACAGCGTGCATTGTCGTTGATTGAAGAGGGCGATGAGCCGCAAATTCGTATGGCTTACTTAGCCATTGTAGGTAGTTACTCTGTAAATGGCGTAGCAGCACTGCATACCGAACTGTTAAAAGCGGGTTTATTTAAAGAGTTTTACGCGCTTTGGCCAGATAAGTTTAATAACAAAACAAATGGTGTTACACCAAGACGTTGGCTTGCACATTGTAATCCCGTTTTAAGTAAATTAATCAGCGAAAAAATTGGTCATGACTGGGTTAAAAACTTTTCAACAATTAGCGATCTACGTCGCTTTTACGACGACAAAGCATTTCATGGGCAATGGCAAAATGCTAAACGCGAAAACAAACAGCGTTTAGTTGATTTAGTTAAGGCGCGCTGCGATGTTGATTTTGACGTATCGATGATGTTTGACGTACAAGTAAAACGTATCCACGAATACAAACGTCAGCTATTAAACATACTTCATGTGATTCATTTATATGACCGTATTCGCCGTGGTGATACCCAAGGGCTTGTTCCTCGCTGTGTGTTATTAGGCGGTAAAGCAGCACCGGGTTATTACATGGCTAAAAAAATTATTAAGCTTATTAATAACGTGGCAGAGGTTATAAATAAAGATCCGTTAGCGGCCCCGTATTTACGCGTCGCCTTTTTACCTAATTACAATGTAACCGCTATGGAAGTGATTTGTCCTGCAACCGATTTGTCAGAGCAAGTATCTACCGCAGGCAAAGAAGCGTCTGGTACTGGCAACATGAAGTTTATGATGAATGGTGCATTGACGATAGGCACGCTCGATGGTGCAAACATTGAAATTAGAGACGCCGTTGGTGCAGACAACTTCTTTTTGTTTGGGGCACAAGCTCATCAAATTGATGATATTAAATCGCGTTACAATCCTGAGCACTTAATCGCACAAAATAGCGATTTAAATAATGTAATGCAACTACTCGAAAGCGGCCATTTTAACTTGTTTGAACCATGCTTATTTGACGATATTACAAATGCAATTAAGAGCCCGCACGATCCATGGCTTGTTGCGCACGATTTTGAAAGTTATGTAGCAGCTCAAAAAGAAGTTGATAAAGCTTACGCAGATCAGACCTACTGGACACAAATGAGTATTTTAAATACAGCAGCCAGTGGAATGTTTTCAAGTGATAGAACCATAAGCCAATACAGTGAAGACATTTGGCATTTAGAACCCCTCAATATTAGTGAAACAGACTTAACGACAACTAAAAGCCATGCCACTAACAGCCTAGACTAAATGGAGAGAGTATTATGCCCAATTATGCAAATCGCTACATAAGTAGCCTAACCAGAGAAACTTACGCGTTAATACTGGCAGGCGGACGCGGTTCTCGCCTGCATGAGCTAACCGATTGGCGAGCAAAGCCAGCAGTTTACTTTGGTGGTAAACATCGAATTATTGATTTTCCACTATCAAACTGTATTAACTCGGGTGTGAGACGTGTTGGTATTGCTACACAATATAAATCGCATTCATTAATACGCCATGTAAACCGCGCGTGGGGGCACTTTAAAAAAGAGCTAGGAGAGTCGGTTGAAATACTACCTGCATCTCAGCGCCAAGGTGATGATTGGTATTGTGGAACCGCAGATGCTGTTTTTCAAAACATAGATATTATTCGTCACGAGCTTCCTAAATATGTGATGATTTTGTCTGGAGATCATGTGTACCGTATGGACTATGGTGCTTTATTGGCTGAACATGTGCAAAAGGGTGCAGATATGACAGTGTGTTGTATTGAAGTGCCCGTAGAGGAAGCCGCAGACACGTTTGGTGTAATGACCGTTGATGAAGAAAACAGAGTGTGTCGTTTTGATGAAAAACCAGCAATGCCTAGCTCCGTACCTGGCAAGCCAGGTACATGTTTAGCATCAATGGGAAACTACATTTTTAATACTGAATTTTTGTTTGAGCAACTTAAAAAAGATTCTGAGAATGAAGGTTCTGGCCGAGATTTTGGTCACGATATTATTCCAGCGATTATAGAAGAGCATAATGTATTTGCGTTCCCATTTAGAGATCCAAATCAAGAAGGGCAACCTTATTGGCGTGATGTAGGTACCCTAGATTCGTTCTGGGAGGCTAATATGGAATTGGTAATGCCTGAGCCACAACTTGATTTATATGACCCAACGTGGCCAATATGGACATATCAAGAGCAGCTACCACCTGCTAAGTTTATTTTTGATGACGATGATAGACGCGGTATGGCCTTGGACTCAACCGTGTCGGGTGGGTGTATTATTTCGGGCTCTGCGGTTAGAAAGTCACTCTTGTTTTCTAATGTCCACGTTCGCTCATTTTGTACCATTGAGCAGTCGGTAATTTTACCCGGTGCGGTTATAAATCGAGGTTGTAAAATTAAGCGTGCGATTATAGATAGAAGCTGTGAAATACCGGCAGGTCTCGAAATCGGTTTTGACAAAAAAACAGATGAAGAAAACGGCTTTAGGGTATCTAAGAAAGGCATCGTTCTTGTTACTCGTGATATGCTCACTGAGCTTGCAAAAAAGTTAGAGCGCCAAGCGCGTGAGAATAAAAAGCTAGCGTAAAACACGTTAAATATTAAGCACGACAACAAAGCTTGCTCATTTATGAGCAAGCCCACACAGGTTAAAGGAAGTAGTAAATTAATGCATGTATTAATGGTTGCAGCAGAAAATGACGCGTTACCAGGCGCAAAAGTAGGCGGTGTGGCAGATGTAGTACGCGATGCCCCAAGGGCGCTCGCAAAGCAAGGTATAACGGTTGACGTTGTTATTCCTGACTACGGGTTTGAGCCTCTTGAGCGTATTTATATAGGTGAAGTAACCGTTGCATTTAATGCTCAACCGCATGTATTAAAAGTTTTTAAAGTACAACAAGCCCAAAATAATGTAAGCCAAATTGTTATTAGCCACCCGCTATTTAGTGAATCAGGTAGTGTATATTGTAACGATGCACCGGGGAGGCCTTTTGCAACTGATGCGACAAAATTTGCTTTATTTAATGCAGCTGTCTGCGAAGCATTATTACAAGGTGTATTAAAGCGCCCTACAGCGCTACATTTACATGATTGGCACAGCGCCTGCGTTGCAGTTTTACTTAAGTTTGAGCCACATTATAGCTCACTTAATACCTTACCCATTGCCTACACGGTGCATAATATTGCACTGCAAGGTATAAGACCTTTTAAACACGACGACTCAAGCTTAGAGGCATGGTTTCCGTCACTTAGTTATAATGGCCAGCAACTATGCGACCCGCGTTACCCTCATTGCTTTAATCCTATGCGCAGTGCAATAAATCTTTGCGATAAAATACATGTTGTATCACCAACCTACAGCCAAGAGGTTCTTGAACCTAGTAATTACGAGCATGGTTTTTTTGGTGGCGAAGGGCTTGAGCAAGATCTGCAAAATGCAGCAAGCCAAGGTAAGCTTGTCGGTATTTTAAATGGCTGCGAATATCCAAGCAATGCACTTGAAGGAGCAACTCTCGCTGATTTTTACAGCCAAGCCGAGAACACTTTATTTACTTGGATGGCAAATAGCGAGCAGTTACAAAGCGGTTACTATATTGCCCACCAACGACTACAGCAATTTAAAGCAACGATTAATAATGGCCCATTAGTCACAAGCGTTGGCCGACTTACAGAGCAAAAAGTGTTGTTATTGTGCCAGCAGGTTAATGGAGTATTAGCTATTGATAAAGTGTGCCAAGTTATTAATGAATATAACGGCAGACTCATTGTTTTAGGTTCGGGCGACAAAGAACTCGAAAGCATATTTACCAAAGCAATGGCGCGTAATTCTAATCTTTTATTTTTGAAGGGTTATGGTCAAGGTGTTGGCGATTTAATGTATCAGCTAGGTGATTTATTTTTAATGCCAAGCTCGTTTGAACCTTGTGGGATTAGCCAAATGCTAGCAATGCGTGCCGGGCAACCCTGTTTAGTACACAGTGTTGGCGGATTAAAAGATACAGTTAAACACCACGAAAATGGTTTTAGCTTTAATGGAGATACGTTAGCAACGCAAACGAGTAATTTAATTAGCTGTTTAGACGAAACTCTCTTAATTAAAAAGCAAAATCCTAAAAAGTGGCATAAAATTAAGCACAGCGCAGAGAAAATGCGTTTTTCGTGGCCACAAGTGGCAACTGATTATATAACAACCTTATACCGGTAAATCGTTGCTGTACTTTAAAGTTTAGTGACAAATGTACCTGCTTAGGGTTTAATTACTTAGTATTATATAAAAACTAAGAAGTAGGTAATGTGTCTGTATTTGTTGCAAGGCAAGCAATATTCAATCGAAGTAAAAAAGTAGTAGCCTATGAGCTACTTTTTCGTGATAGTCCAAAAAATTATTTTCCAGATATCGCAGAAGGCCAAGCAACAGCAAGGCTTATTATGGAAAATCAATTAAATTTAGGTACACGTCATATTACATCAGGCAAAAAAGCACTTATTAATATAGGACCTGAATCATTAAAACTCGATTTATGTGCTTTCCTACCATGCCAAGACGTTGTGATTGAGTTACTCGAAACCATAGAACCCACCGACGATAACTATGAACTGTGCCGAGGTTTATTTCATAGTAACTACAAACTCGCACTCGATGACTTTGTATATAAACCACAGTGGGATCGTTTTTTAAAGCTTGTGAAGCTCATTAAATTTGATATTGCAATTACACCTCTTAGCGAAATACAACCAATAATTAAAAAGTTACAAGCACATAAACAAATAAAAATACTTGCCGAAAAAATAGAAACACAAGACGACTATAAGCTAGCCTTTGATATGGGGTTTGATTATTTTCAAGGCTATTTTTTTGCAAAACCCACCATGATAAAACAAAACGACATTGACTATAACTATGGTTTAGTCGTCGCTATTTACGCCGAAATAATGAAAACAAGTCCAGATATAAAAACTATATCTGGACTATTTGAGCTTGATGCTGCACTTGCATATAAATTGTTGCGTTTAATTAACAGTGGTGTTTTTCCTATACAAAGCCAGATATCGTCATTAAAGCAAGCGCTTGTGTATTTAGGGCATGAACGCCTCAAAAAGTTTGTTAGCCTTATTGTTACTGCTCATACCGCAGGTAAAAAACCTGCGGAGCTAATGCAAGTGTGTGTTGTACGTGCTCGTTTTTGTGAGCTTTTGGCAAAGAAGGTTAATAAAAGTCAGTCAGGCGAAGCATTTTTAACAGGGTTATTTTCACTACTGGATGCAATCCTCGATCAACCCATGAGCTTGCTTGTTGAAAAGCTACCTTTTCCTGATGAAATAAAAACGGCATTATTAGGGGATAAAAACACACTTTATTATATTTTAAACGTTGTTAAAGCATATGAAACAGGAAGCTGGTGGGCACTTGAACAAGCTGTACTTTTGTTGAATATAGACAGTGCTATACTACCTCCACTTTACCAGCAGTCGGTCGATTGGGCTGACAGTTATAAGAACAATATTTAACGGATAATAGCTTTAATGCGCAATTATAATATGGACTTTATTCGCGGCGTTGCCGTGCTTGGCCTAGTTTACATGAATGCTTACGCCTTCGGCCTTTTTGAATACGGGTATACCTCTTTAACTAATCCTCCTGTTAGCGACTCAATTATTCACACCTTTAGCAGCTTGTTTGTAGACGGGCGTTTTAGAACACTGTTTAGTTTGCTTTTTGGTGCCGGGCTTTACATTCAGTGGCAACGTTATAAGTCTGAATTGCAGTTAAAAAGCAGACTTTATTGGTTAATCCTCTTTGGTTTAGCGCATGGTTTTTTACTTTGGGCAGGTGATATTTTATTTGTTTACGGTGTATCTGGCTGGTTTGTTATTAAATATTTAGAGAGTGATAGCGCTGTTCTTTTAAAAAGAGGACTTGAGTTTATTTTGTTATCGGGTGTAGCTACAGTGCTTATTGTATCTAACGTACCCGATGAAGTGATTTACCGCGATTCAGCACAGTTTATAGATTTATATAACCAACACTATATTGATTACTTTATTAGTAACCTCGCCATGAACACATTGATGCTTGTTATGGTGCCAATAATGACAATGTGGATGTGCGTGGGTCTTATGCTCATTGGCATTTATTTATATAAACAAGGCGTTTTTAGAAAAGGCTTAACGACTCAGCAATTAATAATTTGCGGTGCAATGACCCTTGTTTTTTGTGGAATCAGGCTTTATGCATCACAGCTTAATGGCAGCTTAGGATATGGAGTGCAAGAATTTGTAAATATGTTTGCGGCCCTAGGTATGGCTACGCTATATATTCATTTAATTGTTAAATTTTGCAATAACAGCGCACACGTCGGCACGCTTATTCAACAAGCAGGGCGCTTAGCATTTACTTTATATATTAGCCAAACACTCATACAACTGTTGTTATATAAAGTGCTATTTACCCACTGGGTGCTCAGTTTTGATCGTATTGACTATTGGTTAGTTGCAACGGCATTAGTTGCGCTGCAGCTCATATTTACCTTTTTATACAGCCGCTATTTTAATCAAGGTCCGCTTGAATGTGTATGGCGTAAATTAACTAAAGTAAAAATTAGTGCTTAAATGCCTATAAATAGTAAATTAGGGGCGAAAAAATAGTGTGGGTGGTTTACACTACTCGCCTTAAAAATTACTACGCTATAAGTGCCATGACTGAATTAAAACGTTTAAATAAATTTATTAGTGAAACAGGATTTTGTTCACGCCGCGAAGCCGATAAATATATTGAGCAAGGTCGTGTCAGCGTTAATGGCTACTCACCAGAAATGGGCGTAAAAGTAGCCGCTACCGATGTTGTATTAATTGATGGTAAGCCTCTTAAAGCCACGCCAAAGCGCGTTTACATTGCCTACAATAAACCCGTTGGCATAACGTGCACTACCGAAAGTAAAATTCAAAGTAATATTATTCGCGCGGTAAATTATCCTACGCGTATATTCCCAATAGGGCGCTTAGATAGACCGTCTGAAGGGCTTATATTTTTAACTAACGAAGGCGATATCGTTAATAAAATTTTACGTGCGGGCAATAATCATGAAAAAGAATACGTTGTTACGGTAGATAAACCGCTTAATCGTCAGTTTGTTACAAAAATGGCGAATGGTGTACCTATTTTAGATACCGTTACTAAAGAATGTAAAGTAACGCAAAGTGGTCCCAAAGAATTTAAAATAGTACTTACTCAAGGTTTAAACCGTCAAATACGCCGCATGTGTGAATACTTAGGCTACGAAGTGGTAACCTTAAAACGTACGCGCATAATGAACGTAACACTTAAAGGTTTAAAAGTAGGACAGTGGCGTCATCTATCAGATATTGAAATGGCGCAAATAAACGATTCAATTTCTGATTCTGGTAAAACCCAAGAGCACTCGCTTGATACTAATAAGCAATCAGAAAATAATGCACCTTTAGCACCTAAAAAACGCGATTTTCAGGGCGAAAACCCACGACGCTTTAATAATGGTGATCGAAATAATGAGCGTAGTACTGAGCGAAATACAAATCGTAACTCTGAGCGCAGCAATGCTAACACAGAGCGCAAAAATGAGCGCAGTAATACTCCTTACCAAAAGCGTTCTACAACGTATGTGGGTAAGCCAAAAAGCATTAAAGAGAACAAGTCGTCTAATGCTAAATCAGACTCAAAACCAAGCTCGGACCGTATTCTCAGTCTAAAAAAATAATGTGCAGCTAAGTGGTATTCTACTACCACTGTATTTCTTGTACTATATTACCAAGTGGGCTTTTAACGCCCACTAAGTTTATGTTGTTATTTTGCAAACCCACCAATCTACCTTTATCTAAATACCATCTAAAAGTGTGCTTTTTGTAGCTTTTTAAATCCAGTACAGTCAGTTTTGAGCAACTGTATTCATAATCAGTTGGGCAAGTACCTACTTCGAGTAACTGATATTCTTGCTGCCATATATTATTGCCGTATTTATTAGCCAGTAACTTTACTGAAATACATACTGACGTCCACAACCATAAGTAAATTAAAATAGGTAAACCAATTGGTATAAATACTGAGCGGAACTTCCCGTGTTCAACAATATAATCCTTAACCGTATGTTTAAATTCAAAGTTATTATTGTATTTTTTATATAGGTGCCTAAATAAAGCAACCGATAACACGATCGTCATTATTGGAAATAACGTAAATGTTAAGGTGTTATATATACCGTTGGGAATAAATGCGGGATCGGCTTGTTCATCCCATGCAAGTAAAACCAGCGGAGGTGCTGTTACTAAAAGTAATAAGGCGCTGTTGAATAGTTGTTTAAAGGTCACAGGGTATTCACTTATAAAATGCTGCTTGTATAAAGCCCAAATTAGCTCTTAAATGCTAAAACCAATGTAAAATAAGAGTATACCTAAATAAATTGCAATCGCCGATAATGCGTTTTTAGAGCGCAGGCGCTTAACTATATCGCGTGTACCATCAATCATACCGGAAATAATACCAATTCGCTTAATTAAGTAATCTATTTTGAGGATGGAAAAACGTGTTGATAGCTAGGCAAAAAATTCGCTATTTAGTTGTTCTAAATGAGAATTTTTTAACACAGGTAGCGACACGTTTAGCCCCGCAAAATGATTAAGTATTATTGCGGGTTGGTATAATCAGCAGTAAACCACCTATAAATCGGTAGTTGTTTAAGTTCACGTTACCATTATCGTCAGTTATAAAGCGTAAATAACCAAAAAGTATAAAAAGGCTGCCCGCTATTAGTACTGCAATTTTAAAGTTTTCCAAGGCTTTTCCATAATATTGAGTTAGATATTAAAACGCCACTGAGTCTAGCTAGTATAATTTTACTATATATCGAATTCAAATTTTGCCTAAATCCATTAAATGGCCTCATTATGTCGCTATATTAGGCGTATATACACGAAAGCTTGATTTATATTGTGCATTAGCAAGTACACCTTAGTTATATGTTGGGTAAGCTGTTAAGATGCGCCGTCTTAATAATGTAGAAAGGTTATAGAAGTAACATGTCAAAATTTTTCTTTATGGGTAAGCCCGACATAATGGGTAAAAATAACAGTAATGGATTTGCGCCGAATCGTACCGCAAAGGTCGGCACAGAGTTACATCCGTTAACGCTAATTGTAAACTCAGCTGAACGACAATCAGAAATAGAAGCCATATTAGAAGAGCATTCGCTGTTTGCTTCAATTGAAGTTAAAGCAGAAGTACCAGAAGATATTCGTGAACTAGACTTTGCGCTTAGTAAATCAACGCCACAAGTATTTGATAAAGTACCAGAGCGTAACGCACCTTGTGTATGTGGTAGTGGCAAAAAATATAAAAAGTGTTGCGGTTAGTTTCTTAACAACTAAATATGTAGCCTTTCTTTTTTCATCGGTATTAAATAAAAATGCCACAGGATTTTGAACCTGTGGCATTTTTTAATGTTAACCGATTATATGTTAACTACTTACGTGGCTCGTAATCAATTCTAAATATCACGGTGTACAGTACTGGCACTACAATTAGAGTCAAAATTGTAGCAAAGCCTAAACCAAACATAATTGTTACCGCCATTGACTGGAAGAACACGTCAAATAGCAGCGGGATCATACCCAAAATAGTAGTTATAGCTGCCATTGCAACCGGTCGTACACGGCTCACACCAGAGTCAAACACGGCCTCATAGGGCGATTTACCTTCCCTTAATTCAAGATTTATTTGATCAACTAATACAATACCGTTTTTAATTAGCATACCGCTTAAGCTTAACAAACCAAGTAGCCCCATAAAGCTAAACGGAGCATTCATTGCTAACAAGCCCGCGCTTACACCAATAATAGCCAAAGGCACAGTTGCCCAAATAACAAGTGGCTGTTTAAGTGAGTTAAAAAGTAGTACGGTTACTGCAAACATAGCTAAATAGCCCAGTGGTAATGAGCCAAATATTGCTTTTTGAGCTTTGCTTGATGACTCAAATTCGCCGCCCCATTCTAGTTGGTAACCACGCGGTAGTTCCATGTTCTCTATCGGACCGCGAATACGGGCAAATAGTTTTGCAGGTGTTTCATCCCCTAATACATTATTATCGGCCATTACTGTAATAGTACGTTTGCGATCGCGACGCATTATTAGGCTGTCTTCCCACTGCACATCAAATTCGTCTACAACCTGAGTCACTGGTACAAATACACCCAATACAGGGCTGTATATTTGAAGGTCGTGTACGCTTTCTACGTTTAAGCGCTCGTTAGCGGGAGAACGGGCAATAATGGGGAGCAACTGCGTGCCATCACGATATACGCCCACTTGTTTACCCGATAAGCTCGTTAGTAATACATTGTCTAAATCTGATTTACTAATACCTAATCGACGTGCTTTTTGCTCGTTAAATTGCGGGCGAATCATTTTGGTACGTGCGCGCCAGTCATCTCGAATATTGAATGCACCGTCGTCCTTGCCTAATATCTCTTTGGCTTTAGCGGATAACTGCCTTAATACCACGGGGTCAGGACCCGAAAAACGAGCTTCTATTTTTGCATCAGTAGAGGGGCCAATTTCCATCGGTTTAATTTTAAGCTGTGCAGAGAGTGCATAATTGTTTGAGTAATCACGCACTGTTTGCATTACAGTTGCTACAGCTTCTCTGTTGGAAACACGAATAATTAATTGCCCGTACGCTGGGTATGATTTTTCTGGCGCGTAGGTAAGCATAAAGCGCGGTGCACCTTGGCCTGTTGTACTTGTTACTTCTTCAACAAGCTTTTCTTTTAATAAAAACTGTTCAAGTTTTTTAACGCCCTCAAGGGTTGAGCGAATATCAGAACCTTGCTCTTGCCAGTAATCTACATAAAACATAGGCGTATTAGAGGCAGGAAAAAACGACTGTTTTACAGAGCCAAAACCAACAACCGCTGTACACAGTAAAACAACCATTAATATAAGCGTGGTTTTTCTAAAGTGCAGCGCTAAATCTAAAATCGCTTTGTAACCATTAAAAATAAAGCCTTTGTACGGGTCTTCATCTTCTTGGCCTTCTTCGTTTTTAAATTCGTTTTCTTTAAACATTAAATTGGCAAAAAATGGCGTTAGCGTAATGGCTGTTATCCAGCTTAATAAAAGCGAAATAAACAACACCCAAAACAAGCTACCGGCAAATTCACCACTGGCATCAGAGCTTAAACCAATTGGCGCAAAGGCAGTGACTGCAATTACTGTTGCACCTAGTAAAGGCCATTTTGTTTGCTCAACAATATTAACAGCCGCTTTGAGTTTTGTTTGACCACGTTTAAGGTTTATAAGTATGCCTTCGGTGACGACTATTGCGTTATCAACCAGCATACCAAGCGCAATAATAAGTGCCCCAAGCGATATTCGTTGCAAGTCGATAGCAAACAACTTCATAAATATAAACGTACCCAGTACGGTAAGCAGTAAAATACCACCAATTAAAATACCGCTTTTTAAACCCATAAATAACAGCAGGACTACAATAACAATCGCAATGGCTTCAAGTAAGCTGATAATAAAACCATCAACCGATTTTTGAACCTCTTGTGGTTGGTTGTATACAGAATTTATATGAATACCATGAGGGCGTTGATATTCAAGCGATGCTAAATGCTCGTCTATGTTTTTACCCACATCAACCACGTTAACACCCGACATAAACGACACGCCAATAAGTAAAGCTTGCTGAGAGTTATAACGAATAATGTTATTTGGTACTTCTGCGTATTCTCTGTAAACCTTTGCTACATCGCCTAAATAAATAAGCTCATTGGCACCTGATTTTGAAATTAATAAGGTTTCGAGCTCTTTTACATCTTTAAATTCGCCAGTAGGGTGCAGGCGAATTGATTCATCGCCCACGCGAATTTTACCCGCGTTAGATACCGTGTTTTGCGATTGCAATAACTGGAATATATGGCTTGGCGCAATACCTAATTGAGCAAGTTTACGCGTAGAAACTTCAACCATTACTTGCGCTTGTTGTTCACCCGCTATTGTTACTTTACTTACGCCTTTAACCAATACCAGTTCACGTTTTAAAAAATCGACGTAATCTTTAAGTTCATCATACGAATAACCATCACCGGTTACCGAATACATAACACCGTAAACGTCGGCAAAGTCGTCCAAAATAGTGCTTGGGTAAACACCACTGGGTAATGACGGAGAAAGGTCGTTAATTTTTCGACGCATTTCATCCCAAATTTGGCGGAGTTGTTCCTTACGATAAGTGCTTTTCATTTCAACAGTAATTTGTGATTTCCCGTTAGATGAAATAGACGTAACGTAATCAACATAAGGTAATTGCTGAATCGCGTTTTCAATCGGAAAAGTAACTTCTTCTTCAACTTGCTGCGGCGAAGCGCCAGGGTACATGGTAATAACCATGGCTTTTTTAAGCGTAAACTCAGGGTCTTCTAGTTGCCCTAAATCAAAGTACGACACACTACCGCCAATTAATAGCAGCAGCGTAAACATCCAACTGATTACTTTTTTCTCTATGGAGAGTTGTGCAAAGCTCATAATTATAAGCCTCGCTCTTTATTCCATGCTCTTACTTTCATGCCTTCTTTTAGTGAATGCACACCGGCAGAAACCACAATTTGGCCTTCTTCAATACCGCTTAATACTTCAATACCATCGCGGTGCAACTGGCCAACCTTTACAGCTTGTTTGTGCACTTGGCTAGTTTTTGAATCAAAAAGCCATACGTAGGCGTTATCTTCAATTGATTCTTGCGGCTCAGAAAACACCGACTCGATAGGTAATATTGTATAAGCAACTTGCGAGCGCGTTACTTTACTTAAATCAATAAGCACGCTACCCGTCATACCGGCTAGTAAATTAAAGTCCTCAGGTACTGGTAGCGAAAATACAACCTTATAAGTAAGTGTTGCAGGGTCTGCTTGGGTATCCCATTCTTTAATATCAAGTATGTATTCTTTGTCGTCAAAGCCATCAAACTTTACAGTAGGGTGGTAATCGGTGCCTTTTTTAAGGCGAGCGATTATTTTTTCAGGAACCTGGATTTCTACATCCATTAAATCGCGTGTTTCTAAGCGTAATATATTTTGCTTTGCTTGAATATTTTCAAAGTTTTTAACAAACACCTTAGCGACCGTACCTGAAAATGGTGCGCGTAGTTCACTGTACTCAAGGTTCGTTTGTGCAATTCTAAATGCAGATTCAGCAATTTGCATATTAGCAGTGGCTTGATCTAATTCTGATTGGCTGGTGATTTTTTTCTCAAACAATTGCTCAATACGGCTAAGTTGTGACTTTGCCAATTCAAAGCGTGCTTTACGCTCGTCAAACTGCAGAAGAAAATCTTCTGGGTCCAGTTTTGCTAATAAATCACCTTTTTCAACGTGTTCACCAGCAAGCACAGGAAACTTAACAAGTTCGCCGTTTACCCTAAAAGCAAGGTACGAGCCTTGGTTTGCAACAACTTCAGCAGGAAAACTACGAATGTTAATTTGCGTATCATGACCTATGTTGAATAATTTAACAGGGCGAATAGGCTCTTCTTTAACTTGTTGTTCTGGCTCAGTACAGGCTATTAAGCTAAGTAAGGTCGTTGTTAATAAACATAGACGAAAGAGTTTCATGTCTTCTCCGTTGCAATGATGGCAAAATAATTAAGTGCAGCATACGCTGCAAACATATAAAATAAAAATCATTAAATTTTAGAAACTCAATAATTTTTACTTATGATGTTGCAGAGCGGTATATGAAGCTGAATCAATTAATAATTTTAGATGCCATAGTGCAAAGCGCAAGCTTAAGCGGAGCAGCACTAAAGCTACATAAAACGCAGCCCGCGCTTACACTCGCCATCAAAAACTTAGAAGCCAAAATAGGATTTGAGTTACTAGACAGAAGTAAGTACCGATTACAGCTTACTGAAAAAGGGCGTGTTTTTCACCGCGAAGCGCAGCAACTACTGCATGCCAACGACGAGCTAGCACAGCTCGCTAAAGAATTGGCATTAGGTAATGAACCCCAATTTAGAGTTTGTTACGAGCAACTTTGTCATATGCAGAGTTACAACGAGATCATAAGTAATACTTTTAGGTTGTTTACCAGCACAGAGTTTAGCTTAACAAGCGGGAAGCGCTTTATTTCGTTAGAGCAAGTAAACAGTGGGCAAGCCGAATTAGGTATTGGCCCGTGGTTTGATTTATTTCATGCGACAGGCGATTTAGAAAGTGTGCCCATAGGCAGGCTCGATATTGGCATTGTGAGCGCTAAAGGCGTACTTCCTCAAAAACTCACCTATAGCGAACTGCAAACGTATCCGTGTTTAGCCATGTTTGAAAGTGACTTGAGTATCGACAGCGACAGGCTATCGTACTCAAAAGGCTCCGCCATGATGAAAATTGATGATGTATCGACCCTAAAATCGTTTTTACTCTCAGGCGCGGGTTGGGCAATGATGAGCCTAGAGCACTGCGACCCTGAAATAAAAGCAGGCTTACTTCAAGAAATACATATTACTGATCGAGAGCATAAATTTAGTGCGCAAATTAGAGCCTTTAGGCAGCATGCAGTGCACCATGGCCCTGTAGCGCGTACTATTTGGGAGCAATTTAAACAATTAAGTAAGGAATATTCTAACAACAATGGATATTGATAAAGAAACACTTATTTATACTGTTATCGCAGGCATACCAGTAGGCAAAGTAGCAAGTTACGGGCAAGTTGCAGCTCTTGCTGGTTATCCGCAAAACTCACGGTTGGTCGGGCGCTTATTAAAAGTGATGCCAAACGACTCAGTTATACCTTGGCACAGGGTAGTGAATGGCCAAGGTAAAATATCGTTTCCTGCAGGTAGCGAAAAATACCAAGAACAGCGCGAAAAGCTTTTATCAGAAGGTGTACTGTTTAAAAACGACAAAGTGAATATGCGCGAGTGTCGGTGGGAGTGATGTGACTATTATTGGCAGGTAAGTGCCACTTGCTGGCCTTCAAGGCGTGAATCGATACTCTGTTGAGTGGCGCCTTCGGCTTAACCAACCTACATTTTGACGTAGGTCGGATAAGTGGCGAAGCCATGCCATCCGACACGGTAAAATACCTTATCAATTATTATCAATATTTTATGTTGTCGAGTAGCTGGAGAGTGCCAAAAGCCGACATCAGGTTCTAGTCTAGAAAAGGCTTAAATCGACCTAAAGCTGACGCTAGAAAATTCGAACTATCAGACTATATTGAGCGAAGAATCATCATACGATTAATCAAACTTGGCCTCAGATAAGCCTGTTTAAATAAAAGTAATATTCAAAACTGGTTTGCACAACTTTAGGAGCCGCTTGTCTTGAATTCTTAATTACGTGGAAATATTTGATTAATATACGAAAAATAGCCGACTTTCACTCCCTTAAGAATATAAAATAGATGTCAATATGGAAAACATGAGGCATCATGTATTTTAATTTTAGGAAAAATGACGTTTTATTTTACCTATACTCTGAAGCCTAGGCGTTACCACATTGTACTAAACAGGTTGTCGACTTAAATATCGGCGCGTGTGAGCAAATCTGTCGTTAAAAATAGAGGGGGTTGTGTCTGGGTTCATTTTATAGCCCTTGAGTGGTTTCGTGTTTTATCTAGATAACAAAAATTTTACCATAATAAGGCTAATTTTATTTATATTATTCAGTTAGTTATGCTGCATTGGGCTTCAAGTTGAACTCCGAAACTTGAGTCTCTAATACAAATCCATTTGATACCCATACAGAAATCTAGTGTACCATACCATCATGTTGATAAACTCATCAGCTCCATGATGAAGACGATGATGATGAAGACGATGATGAAGACGAAAATAGCACAACATCGCGTCGCTCGGCCGTGCTTCTCGACAGGCCCCGTGACAGCGGCTTATGAACTCAAGGTGGACGCGGGGGAGGTGCGACGAGATGACGCGCAAGTCGCTCTGGCGGCAAAATTCGATGCCCTGCACGAGTCTCTTGCCTCGCTCCCACCAGTACCCGTGCGCACCGACGATTCGACAGAGAGCAGCTATACAAGCAGCAGTCCACTGTTGCTGGCGCGATCCCTGGCATCCGCCCAGTCCTTTCTTCGAAAGAAGTTCCATTTGTGGACTTTTGGTCCACCACCGCGAGGCATGTACATTCATGGACCGGTCGGGGTCGGCAAGAGCTTTCTAATGGATCTCTTTTACGCGTCGGTTATTGTTCCTGATGATGATTCTTGCTGTAATAATGACAGCCACAAACACGCAAAGATTACCAAACGCCGCGTCCACTTTCATGAATTCATGCTAGACGTCCATCATCGAATCTTTGTTTACAAACAGAAGCACCCCAGAGGTGATGCGATTCCCATCATTGCGCAACAATTGGCACAAGAAGCCCAACTCCTCTGTTTCGATGAATTTCAAGTGACAGACGTTGCCGATGCCATGATTTTGAAAAGACTATTTCTATTATTATTGGATTGGAATGTCGTGGTAGTGGCCACCTCGAATCGCTCCCCCGATGCCTTGTATAAGGGAGGCATTAACCGATCCCTTTTTTTGCCATTCATAGACATGTTAAAACACACGTTCGACATTATTTCCATGGAGGGTTCCACCAAGGATTATCGACTCGAAACTCGAGCTGATGGTCAATCCTATTTTTGGTCAAACAAGGATGTTCATGGCGATAATAATAGTAACAACAACATGCAGGCGCAGTTGGAAGAAATATTTGGTGGCACTGCATCCGGAACTGAGGCCGAGGCCATTCACATACCCTTCGGTCGCACCGTCCAGGTCGCCCGATTGAATGACCGGTGCGCCTGGTTTGACTTTTCCGAGTTATGCTACCAACCACTCGGCGCGGCCGATTATATTTTCCTCTGCGACCGATTTCAGGTCCTCATCATGGACCGGGTGCCGCAATTAGACGCCAATCACCTCGACGAAGCGCGACGATTCGTGACCCTCATTGACGTGTGTTATGAATCTCGCACCCGCTTGGTGCTAGCGGCAAAAGTTCCGCTCGATGAATTATTTGTCGAGTTTGAAGCGCAAGTTGAAAGCAGTGATGGAAATGAAGAGTTGTTTGTCAGTGAGAAGGGGGGAAACTCGAGTTCCTTTGCGACGACCATGATTCGCACCAAAGAGGGTGAACAATTTGAGTGGTCGGCGACGGGTCGAAGTGGCGTGTCACTGGCACAATTATCGGCCGCCAATGATCTCGCCTTTTCCTTTCGACGAGCCGCGTCTCGGTTGGTAGAAATGGGTGGAAAGGAATGGGGACGGCAATGACGAAAGGTCTTTATCTCGCAAACCAATGCACCTATGGCAGAGCAAGGACTTGCGTCAGGCTGTGCCGTTATATTACCCGCTCTGGGATATCGGAAAAAAGGTTGGCAATAACGACTTACGGTAAGGTGCTCTACCAACTAAAAAGTGCCTTACATCAGTTGCAGAGACATCATCCTAATTTGCTAAAACTTAGGCTTATTGCTCCTGAATCGCTATGACCACGAACGTCTGCAATTGGCTCAGGTTGTGTAAAAACTTCAACAACCCAATTAATAACGCAATGCTACGTAAAATGTAAGTTTCCTTAGTTATGAAACTTGGTCAGATTTTAATGTAAGACACATATTTACATCTATTTTTGTTCAAATAATGGGCTGAAAATAGTTTTTACACAGCCTGCGCACGTGGCCGACGGATAGAGGAAGTTGATGTTGAAGGGTTTTAGCAGCAAAATACAGTAATATAATTCTTCGTTCGTATGTCTGCTTTGTCGGAATTGCCGTCCTTAAGATGATTAACTTGTTTGTCTGCTTTTCGCTCAAACCAGACCATTCTAATTGACTTAACCAGCCTAATAAACATAATTACTAATTGAAATATAATGGCAAACACACCCAGCAATAACGAATAAGTGCCAAATTGCGTGGCTAAATTGGGTGCTTTTAGCGCTGTAAAAAAAAAGTGCCTAAACTATAAAAAATACCGCCGGCAAGTAGCCAGTAAAGTGCTTTTACATCAACACTAGAATAAAGTGGATACACTATAGCCAGTGCAAACCAACCCATGAGCAAGTAGGTGGCGAGTGATATTTTTTTATTACCGTTTTTTACAAATACTTTGTACGCCACGCCTGCCAGTGCCACAGTCCAAATAAATCCATGACCAAGCACCAGCTAATGATATTAATAACAAGGGGGGTAGGTGCCGGCAAATTAACAATGACACTCATCATAAATTTTGGTGTGGCTGTCTTGCTTAATTGATATTTAATTTGTTTGCGTATTACTCATTGTCCCCAAATTAATAAGTTTTCACTTCAGGTTTATATCACGTTAATTTCCATAAAATTGTAATACTTCCCCTGTACCTTATTTACTTTATTTCTATTTGGCAGCTGTGAAGCTAAGTTGCCATAAAATTATAATTAAATAATAGGTAAATACCCTAATGAAGGCTTTAAGCAAAACCGCTTTAATAGTTGTTATTTCCAATGCTCTTTTTGCATGTGGTTTTGATAATTTAGATTCAACAGAAAATTCTGATCAAGTTGAAAATGAAAGTACGGTAAGTACTACTGTAAGTACTACGGTGACGCAAGGAGCTAATAAACTTGCAGAAAATAATAGTGATAATGTTTGGCGCTTTGCGGTTATACCCGATACTCAAGGTCGAGATGATGATGATTATAAACAAACAATTACACATACCTACGATGGTATAACGTTATCTGTCGATATTGGTTATGACGTTAATAATGATGACATTTTTGATGGTGAAGGTTGGAAGATTGACGTATCTGACCCTTATAACGCTATTTTTGTTGATGAAAATGGAGATCCGCTTGTTGCTGGCGGCTTGCCGGTCGAAATCGCAAGTAGTGAACGTTCAGATACGCCTTATGATTTTAAACACCTTCCTGCTTTATTAGTGGACCCTATTGTTTCTAAGATAAAAGAAGAGGGGGTTTCAGTTGTACTCGCCGTAGGTGATATGACCGATGTACGCACAGAAAATGAATATGTTGAATGGATGAATAAGGTTGGCACGCCTTTAACTGAAGCCGGAATGACTGTTTTACCTGTGCGTGGTAATCACGAAATTGTAGACGGTTATGATTGGCTAAGTTGGTTTACTACTTCTGTGGATACTACCGATAATCGCTCTGTTAATAATATGGATAATGGTATTGATGCATATACCGATGCAGATTCACAAGAATTCGATCAAGGGTACAATTTGTATCAACAATACCCAGGAAAACTATTGAGAAAAGGGTTAGAAAGCGGCGAAATAGTCGGCTACGAAGGTATTGAAGATCTTATGTACTATACCGTTCAAAACAATACCCTATTTATTGCTATAGACTTTTATGCCAGTGATTTAGTGTCTGTTAACTATGAAGGTACTTGGCTTCTTATTTATGATTGGTTAAAAAATGTTTTAGAAACAAAAGGGACTACGGTTGATCATATCGTTATGTTTGGTCATGAAGCTTTATCAACCAAAAAGCGTCCGTCTGTTTATAATTATGATGAATATTTTGACTATATTAGTTCGTTAAAAAGCGATGGAACAAGTGGAGATGAGGATGAAACTGAGCCAGGCATATTAGGGCTTGATACTGGTCAATTAGGTTATTTACAGCTGCAAGATGAGTCTTCACCTGGCTTAATGGATAACGTCCTTAATTTATTGAGTGAATATAAAGTTAACTATATTGCTGGCCACGATCATCAATACTCTCGTAGCTTAATTCATCCAGATAATTCGAATCCATCTGTTGGCTTTACGCAAATTGTTGCTGGTAATGCATCTTGGAAAGCGTACAACAATCGTTATGGTATTCATGATAAATATGAAACGGGTTTAGCGCAGGATAATTTTGCTCAAGTAGGTGACTACGAAGGAACAAATAGTCAGTACACTAAAGATTTAACTAAGTATGAAAAATCAAACAAAATATCATTCGTGATTGTTGAAGTTAATGGTCGTCAAATTACGTTTAAAAACTATTATGCACCGGTTAATTTCTCAGAAGCAGATATGAACATGGGTACATATTGGGATGAACCTCAAAATGCTTGGGTGCAATATGATGTTGATTCAGCAGGCAAAACCATTGAAGAAATTATCCCTATTGAATGGAGTGTAGGTGATAGTGCAAGCTATACGAGCGATGCGCTACAGCGTGTTGTTTCTCCTTACGAATCTTATTGGGCAACAACAAAAACACCTGATGAAGCCGGTTATATTGGTACGCAAGCGGCTATTTTAGATGGTTTTAATTTAACGTATAACAGTGTTGAAATGTTAACTACCGATACCCAAGATAAAAAGCAGGTGGGCGTTGATACAAACTATCAAGATGATTTAGGGACAGGTAAAGGTGAATATACAATCTTTGCTGATGCTTATAGTATTCCTCGAGAAGAGCAAGCAATGAATGAATTGTTGTCATTAAGCTGGTTTACTGACGAGGATGCTACAACTGTATCTGATATTTTGTACATTAATGGTAATTTAAACCAAGATGGCTCATATAAAAACACAAACGGATTTGTGCAAACCAGCTCTCCTTCAGAGTTGTTTTTTGATAAAGATGCAGTGGAAACCGATAATCCAACAAATGTTATTCGAGATGGTGTGATCACCGCTGAAGATGACGCTGATGCAATGGCGATTGCAATAACAGCTCCCGAAGGCGTTGATTTATCTACTTTAACTATTGGTCGATACAATGAAGAAACGGGTGTTTGGGACGCGTTTTTAGATGAAAACTGCTTTACTGCTACCTCTTACTCGGATGACTTTAGCGTTATGTTTCAATCGGGTGCTGGTAGTGCCCCAAGTGATGTAAGCAGCAGTTGTGGGACTTATTTGTGGGGTTATAACTATAACAATAACTCTGTTTGGGGTTTTACACATAAAGACGGTCGATTTGCTTTGGTTTTAAAAGTTGATAATGCTGGGTAAAGACCTCATTATTTTTGAATTTATATAATTTAGTGTATTTTAAATCGATATAGAGCCTGACTTTATATCGATTTTACATATGTGATCCTCTAAATATTTCGATGTGCTGCTTGTTGTGCACTTTAAGTCGTTATCAATAAACGTAATTGCTAATTGAAATATAATGGCAAACACACCCAGCAATAACAAATAAGTGCCAAATAGCGTGGCTAAATTGGGTGCTTTTAGCGCTGTAAAATAATGTACCTAAACTATAAAAAATG